>DATBHW010000022.1 GCA_036557285.1 Ktedonobacterales bacterium | reverse complement strand
AAGGCGGTGTACTTCGCCAGCTTCGCCTGCGCCAGCACTTTGGTGATGGCGGCGGTGAGCGTCGTCTTGCCATGATCAATGTGCCCAATCGTCCCCACGTTCACATGCGGCTTGCTCCGCACAAACTTCTGCTTCCCCATGCTGGGTATGTCTCCTTTTGTCTTAGATTTAGAGCCGGTTACTTACCCTGTCGCTTGCGTATGATCTCTTCGCTAAAGCTCTTGGGTACTTCCGCGTAGTGCGAAAACTCCATTGAATAGGAGGCCCGGCCACTCGTCATTGAGCGCAAATCGTTTACGTAGCCAAACATCTCTGCCAGCGGCACGTTCGCGCGAATCACCTGCGAACCGCCACGTTCTTCCATACCAATGACATGTCCGCGACGCCGGTTAAGATCGCCCAGCACATCCCCATAGAAATCTGGAGATGTGACCACCTCGACCAGCATCACCGGCTCCAGCAAAACGGGATTGGCCTTTCTTGCCGCTTCCTTGAAGCCCATCGAGCCAGCCGTTTTGAACGCCATTTCGCTCGAATCAACCTCGTGGTACGAGCCATCAAAGAGGGTCACACGTATATCAACCATCGGATACCCCGCGAGTATCCCGTTCTCCATTGCCTCGCGCACACCCTCTTCCGTCGGCTTGATATATTCGCGGGGGACCGAGCCGCCCACAATCGCGTTGACAAACTCGAACCCCTTGCCGCGTTCCAGCGGCTCGACCTTCAGCCAGACATCGCCATACTGGCCGCGCCCACCTGTCTGCCGGACGAAGCGCCCCTCAGCCTGCGCTGTGCTGGTAATCGTCTCCTTGAACGCCACCTGGGGCCGCCCAACGTTCGCTTCCACCTTAAACTCGCGGAACATCCGGTCTACAATCACTTCCAGGTGTAGCTCGCCCATCCCGGAGATGATCGTCTGGCTGGTCTCCTCCTCAGTGCGCACCCGGAAAGTCGGGTCTTCTTCCGCCAGCCGCCCCAGCGCAATGCCCATCTTATCTTGATCGGCTTTGGTCTTCGGCTCAATGGCAATCGAGATGACCGGCTCCGGGAACTGAATGGATTCCAGGGTGATCGGATGCTCAACCTCGCAGAGCGTATCGCCGGTAAACGTGTTCTTCAAGCCCACCGCCGCGCAGATGTCGCCCGCGCGAATCTCGGTAATATCTTCGCGGTGATTGGCGTGCATCTGGAGCAGGCGCCCGATGCGCTCCCGCTGGCCCTTCGCCGAGTTATAGACATACGAGCCTGCCGAGAGCGTCCCGGAATACACCCGGAAATAGGCCAGCCGACCGACAAAGGGATCAGACACAATCTTGAAGGCCAGAGCAGCAAAAGGCGCGTCATCGCTGACCTTTAAGCGTTTCTCTTCGCCGGTCCTGGTATCTGTCGCTACGGGAGGCGGAATTTCGAGGGGAGAAGGGAGGTAGTAAATCACCGCGTCCAGCATCGCCTGCACGCCCTTATTCTTCAGGGCCGAGCCGCATAACACTGGAATCAGCTTTCCCTCAATCGTTGCCTTGCGCAGCGCGGCCCGAAGCTCATCAACGGTAATCTCCTGGCCTTCGAGGTACTTGAGCGTCAGTTCCTCGTCGGTCTCGGCCACCCGTTCAATGAGGTAGTCGCGCTGCTTCGCAGCTTCTTCCGCCAGATCGGCAGGAATAGCGGTCTGATCAGACCTGGCGCCCAGATCATCAACAAAGACCACTCCTTTCTGCTCGATCAGATCAACAAATCCCTTAAACTGGCTTTCCCGACCAATCGGAATCTGGATAGGCACAGGTACCGCGCCCAGCCGGTCACGAATCATATCCACAGTGCGCCAGAAATCAGCGCCGATGCGATCCATCTTATTCACGAAACAGATGCGCGGCACATGATATTTATCTGCCTGGCGCCAGACCGTCTCGGATTGCGGCTCGACTCCGGCCACCGCGTCAAAGACGACGACACCGCCATCAAGCACGCGCAAGGACCGTTCAACCTCAACCGTGAAGTCCACGTGTCCAGGGGTGTCAATGATATTAATTCGATGATCCATCCAGAAACAGGTCGTCGCCGCCGCCGTAATGGTGATGCCGCGTTCCTGTTCCTGAACCATCCAATCCATCGTCGCCGCGCCTTCGTGTACTTCGCCCATCCGGTGGATGCGCTTTGTATAAAAAAGGATGCGCTCGGTGGTGGTGGTTTTACCTGCATCAATATGTGCGATGATGCCAATATTGCGCGTTTTTTCGAGCGGGTATTCTCTCGCCATAATGTTCTTACCAGTAATGCTCCTGAGACCCTGAGACCCTGGGATCATCCCTCCTACCAGCGATAATGGGCAAATGCCTTGTTCGACTCGGCCATCTTATGCACTTCTTCACGACGCTTAATCGTTGCGCCCTGGCCTGCGGCGGCATCCATCAGTTCCCCGGCCAGCCGCTCCGCCATCGCCCGGCCCTTGCGCTCACGCGCGTAGCGGATCAGCCAGCGCATTGCCAGCGCGTTGCGGCGCTCGCCGCGAATCTCCACCGGCACCTGATAGGTCGAGCCACCAACACGCCGGGGCTTCACTTCCAATGTTGGCGTTGCATTCCGCAGCGCCTGCTCAAACACATCAATGGGGTTACGCTTCTGGCGCTGCTCAATCAGATCGAGCGTATCGTACATGATGCGCTCCGCCAGACTACGCTTGCCATCCAACATCAACTTCCCAATAAAACGGGTCAGATTCTTGTTGTTGTACTTCGCATCCGCAATGACAACACGCCGATCAACCTTTGCTCGCCTTGGCAAAGCATGCCTCCTTGATACAGGGCCGATTATCTGCGGCCCTGGTTCTGATGGATAATGAGCCTGTTTTAGACAGCGCCGGGGGCGCCGAGACAAATCTCAGCGCCCCACACGCAAGCGCCTTTCCACTTTGCTCCGTATCGGTACACGAAACGCTTTGAGCAGCGGAGGACACCCGACTCTGCCAGCGCAGCAGCACTGACCGTGTGTTGATCGCCGACCTGGCTACATCTTCTGTACCAACCGCCCTTGCAGCCGGTATCGGCTTGCCGAACGCACTCTTCGCGCGACATCGGCGGCTTACTCTATTTCAACCACCAGCCTCTTCGGCCTGACAGTTAGTGGCGACCCCTCGCGGCTTCCTGACCGCCTTTTGGTCGCTTGGCCCCATACTTCGAGCGCCCCTGGCGCCGTTTCTCGACCCCATTACTATCAAGCGTCCCACGCACGATATGGTAACGGACACTGGGCAGATCCTTCACGCGGCCACCGCGAATCAAGACTACCGAGTGCTCTTGCAGGTTATGCCCCTCGCCCGGAATATACGCCGTCACCTCCATCTGGTTCGTCAGGCGCACACGAGCGATCTTGCGCAGCGCAGAGTTCGGCTTCCTGGGCGTCATGGTTCGCACCAGGGTGCAGACACCGCGCTTCTGGGGCGCGGCGCGCAACTTGCGGGTCCGGTTTGTCAGGGCGTTAAACGCGAAGTGCAGCGCAGGCGCCTTGACCTTCTTGCCCTTTTCTTTGCGCCCCTTGCGCACCAACTGATTCACTGTCGGCATATGTTCTTATCCTCAAGACCTTCATCAACCAGGCATTCGACGGCAGTTTTGGGGGCGATCAGCCATCACCCCCAAAAGCTTTTTCTTCACCTAGCGCACGATACAGCATCGTATCACGAACCAAGAATCATGTCAAGAGCAGTAGTGGAAGAAGCGGCAGCAGCCAGGCGCTCTGCCTGCTGCTTACCCAGCAGTTCCTTGCGCCCAAGCACACCCGTTCCGGCGGGAATCAGCTTGCCGATGATGACATTCTCCTTGAGTCCAACCAGATGATCGGTCGAGCCATGCACCGCCGCATCGGTCAGCACGCGCGTCGTCTCCTGGAACGAAGCCGCCGCCAGGAAGCTCTCCGTGTTCAAGGATGCCTTGGTCACACCCAGCAGCACCGTCTGGGCAGTTGCCGGTTCCCCGCCTTCTGCCAGCACCCGCGCATTGGTTTGCTCATAGATGAACCGATCAACCAGATCGTTTGGCAGCAGTTCCGTATCGCCGGGATCATCCATGCGCACCCGCCTGAGCATCTGCCGCACAATCACCTCGATATGCTTATCGTTAATATACACACCCGTGTTGCGATAGACCTTCTGCACTTCCTTGACCAGATACATCTGGACCGCATCGCGCCCCTGGATACGCAGCACATCCTGCGGATCAACCAGCCCTTGTGTCAACTGCTGGCCTGCCTGCACGCGCTGGCCCGCAGCCACATCTTTGTGGATGTTCACGGCTGCCGGTACAGGATACTCGCGCTCCTCGCGCTCCTCGAAACGCACCGCAAGTTTGCTATCGCCCTTCAGAATCACCTCGCCAGCCGTGCGCGCTTTCTCCTCTCGCCCGGCGCCAGCGCCATCCTCCGCTGGAAGTCGCGCGATCACCTGATCGCGCTCGATATGATCCCCATCTCGGACCAGCACCTCGGCGCCCGATGGCAGCGGATACTCATCCAGGAAGACTTCAGCCGAAACGACCTTGAGTTTGCGCGCCCCGTTCTCGTCCACCGCAATCTCCACCAGGCCATCAATCTCACTGATGATCGACTTATCCTTGGGTACACGCGCCTCAAAGAGTTCTTCTACACGCGGCAAGCCCTGCGTGATGTCTTCCTGAGCGCCCGCAATACCACCCGTATGGAAGGTACGCATCGTCAACTGCGTGCCAGGCTCGCCAATCGACTGTGCCGCAATGATACCCACCGCGTCACCCAGCGCGACCAGTTTGCCAGCCGCCAGCGCCCGCCCATAGCACTTACGGCACACACCATGAGGCGCCAGGCACTGAAGAACTGAGCGCACATAGACCTTATCAACGCCGCTCTTCAGCATCGCGTCAACCGTATCCTCATCCAACTCCTCGCCTGGCAGCGCCTGCTCAAAGCCGGGTACCGCTGCTGCCAGAATACGACCCACCAGCCGATTCCGCAGCGGCTCCGACATAGCTGTGCTATCCTCAGCGGTGATCCAGATGCCCTCAGTCGTGCCACAGTCCTCTTCAAGCACGATCACATCCTGGGACACATCAATTAACCGCCGCGTCAGATAGCCCGACTCTGCTGTGCGCAGCGCCGTATCCGCCAGACCCTTGCGCGCGCCGTGACTACTGATGAAGTACTCCAACACCGTCAGCCCTTCGCGGAAGTTGCCACGAATAGGCACCTCGATGATACGACCCGATGGATCAGCCATCAGGCCGCGCATGCCTGCAAGCTGGCGAATCTGTTGGAACTTCGCTTTCGTCGCGCCGGAGTTCGCAATGGTATAAATCGAGCCATACGGATCAAGCGTCGTTTTGACCGCATCAGTGACGCGTTCTGTGGCTGTGTTCCAAAGTTCCACCAGCCGATGATAACGCTCGTTCTCCGTAATCAAACCCTCGCGATATTGCTCGTCCAACTCGACGACCCTGGCATCGGTCTCCTCAAGGATGATCCGTCGCTCCTCTGGCACAACGACATCGCTAATGGCAATACTGGCCCCGGCCTTGGTGGCATAGGCAAACCCAAGCCGCTTGATCTCATCGGCCAGTTCAGCCGTTGGCTGCCGACCATACTCGCTAAAGCATTCGGCGACCACCAGCTTGAGGTTGCTCTTATCCATCGGATAGTTCTTGAACTGCAAGTGCTCTGGCAGCACCTCGTTAAAGATAATCCGGCCAGCCGTAGTCTCGATCAGCCTCCCATCAGCCAACGCAGAAGCCACGCTTGGCGAACGGAAGACAGCGACCCCTTCTGGCAGGCGAACCTGAATCTTTGCCTGGAGGTCAATGACCTCATGGTGGAAAGCCAGCAGGGCTTCGTTTCTATCGGCAAAGCGCCGCCCCTCGCCTTTCAACCCCTCGCGCTCCATCGTGAGATAGTAACAGCCAAGCACCATATCCTGGGTAGCGCCAATCGATGGCTCGCCAGTCGCCGGATGCAAGATATTGCGCGTCGAAAGCATCAGCTTGCGCGCCTCTTCCTGCGCCTTCTCCGAAAGCGGCACATGCACCGCCATCTGGTCTCCATCAAAGTCGGCATTGAAGGCCGAACAAACCAGCGGATGCAGTTGAATGGCGCTCCCCTCCACCAGCACCGCCTCAAACGCCTGGATGCCCAGGCGGTGCAGCGTCGGCGCCCGGTTCAGCAGCACCGGATGGTCGTGAATGACCTCTTCCAGCACATCCCAGACCTCCGGCTTGACGCGCTCCACAAAACGCTTGGCGCTCTTGATGTTGTGCGCCAGGTTCTGCTCCACCAGCTTACGCATCACAAAGGGCTTGAACAACTCCAGAGCCATCTTTTTGGGCAAGCCACACTGGTGCAGCTTCAGATCGGGGCCAACCACGATCACCGAGCGCCCGGAATAGTCTACGCGCTTGCCCAGCAGGTTCTGGCGGAAGCGCCCCGCCTTACCTTTGAGCATATCGGAGAGGCTCTTGAGCTTATGGTTGCCCGAACCGGCAACGGCTCGTCCGCGCCGTCCATTATCAATGAGCGCGTCGCACGCCTCTTGCAGCATACGCTTTTCGTTGCGGATGATGATCTCTGGCGCGCCCAGTTCCAGCAGCCGCTTCAGACGGTTGTTGCGGTTAATCACCCGGCGATAGAGATCGTTCAGATCAGACGTGGCGAAGCGCCCGCCATCGAGCTGCACCATCGGACGCAGATCGGGCGGCAGCACCGGCAGCACCGTCATGATCATCCATTCAGGGCGGTTGCCAGACTTGCGAAACGCCTCGACCACCTTCAACCGCTTTGTCGCCTTCTTGCGCCGCTGGCCGGTGGTCGAATGAATCTCATGGCGGAGATCTTCCGCCAACTTATCCAGGTCAATTGCCGCCAGCAGTTCACGCACCGCCTCCGCGCCCATGCCAGCGCGGAAGACATGCCCAAAAGCGTCGTTTAACTCACGATAGCGCGCCTCTTGAAGCAGATCGCCCCGGCGCAATCCCTCCAGATCGCGCCGACGTGTATCCACCTGCGCCTGCATCTGATTGCTCTGGCCGACAAGCTGGTCCTGAAGCGCGTTGATCTCGCCATCAGTCGCCAGCCGGATACGCTCGGCCTCGCGCTCGCTCTCCAGGCGCGCGCGTTCGATCTCTGCGCGCGCCTGCTCAGCGGCAGCATTCCGGGCTGCCTCGCCAGCTTTCTCCAACGCCTCCAGATGCTGCGCCGCAATCGTATCTCCCTTGCGAGCAATACGCTCGCCAGTCGGCTCATAGAGGGCATCGTCCTTGATGACTTTGCCCATCTCAGCGCGCAGCGTCTCGCGGACGGTGGTTTCGGCGCGGTTGGCCGCCTGCAAGGCTTCGCTGCGCTGCATCTCGGCTTCTTCGCGCACCGTTTGTGCCTGCGCCAATAAGTCCTCGATAGCGCGGTCGCGCCCTGCCTGCAACTCCTGAATGCGCGCTGTCGCGTTCTCCTCCAACCGCTGAATCTGGCGCTGCACATCCTCATCTATTTGTCCAACCACCTCACGCCGCGCATCTTCGTCAATATGAGTGACGACATACAGAGCGAAGTAGAGGATACGCTCCAGGTTCCTTGGGGACAGGTCCAGCAGCAGGCCAATGCGGCTGGGCGTACCCTTGAAGTACCAGATGTGACTGACCGGCGATGCCAGTTCAATATGCCCCATGCGCTCGCGCCGCACCTTGGAGCGCGCCACTTCTACGCCACATTTATCGCAAACAATGCCCTTAAAACGGACGCGCTTATACTTTCCACAATAGCACTCCCAATCCTTGGTCGGGCCAAAGATGCGCTCGCAAAAGAGGCCATCTTTTTCCGGCTTGAGCGTGCGATAGTTAATCGTTTCCGGCTTCGTCACCTCGCCATAGCTCCACGAGCGAATCTGCTCCGGGCTGGCGAGGCTGATGCGGATAGCGTTGAAATCGTTCACTTCGAGCATGGGCGGTCACTCTCCTTCAAACCCAGACAGGTTGATGCCCAGCTCCGGCATCACGTCGGTCGAGGTATCTTCCACAAACTGAATCTTCTGCTCGTCCTCGTTCAACACCTCCACGTTAATGCCCAGGCTTTGCAGTTCTTTCACCAACACTTTAAAGGACTCCGGTACCCCCGGCTCCATGATATTCTCGCCTTTGACAATCGCCTCATAGGTCTTGACACGCCCGACCACATCATCGGACTTGACCGTCAGAATCTCTTGCAAGATGTTCGCCGCACCATAGGCTTCCAGCGCCCAGACCTCCATCTCCCCAAAACGCTGCCCACCAAACTGCGCCTTGCCACCCAGCGGCTGCTGCGTAATCAAGCTATATGGCCCGGTTGAGCGGGCATGCACCTTATCCTCCACCAGATGCGCCAGCTTCAACATATAGGTGTATCCGACTGTCACCGGCTTATCGAACGGTTCGCCTGTGCGCCCATCAAAAAGCTGCACCTTGCCGTTGCCCGGCAGCCCTGCTTTCTCCAGCAGTTGCTCGATGTCTTCCTCGTGGGCGCCGTCAAAAACCGGCGTCGCCACTTTGAAGCCGAGCGCCTGCGCCGCCCAGCCTAAATGCGTTTCCATGATCTGGCCGATATTCATGCGGTGCGGCACGCCCAGCGGATTCAGAATAATATCCACCGGCGTCCCATCCGGCATGAAGGGCATGTCTTCAATGGGCAGCACCCGACTGATCACGCCCTTGTTGCCGTGTCGCCCGGCCATCTTGTCACCCGCGCCGATCTTGCGCTTCTGCGCGAGGCTCACGCGCACCAACTGATTGACGCCCGGCGAGAGTTCATCGTTATTCTCGCGCGAGAAGACCTTGACCTCGACAATCTTGCCGCGCTCGCCGTGTGGCACGCGCAGGCTGGTGTCCTTCACCTCGCGCGCCTTCTCACCAAAGATCGCGCGCAGCAGCTTCTCCTCTGCCGTCAGTTCGGTCTCGCCTTTCGGCGTGATCTTGCCAACGAGAATATCGCCGGGGCCAACCTCGGCGCCGACATAGATGATGCCGCGCTCATCCAGATTGCGCAGCCCTTCTTCGCCGACGTTGGGGATGTCGCGCGTGATCTCCTCTGGCCCCAGCTTGGTGTCGCGCGCCTCCACCTCGTGCTTCTCAATATGGACGCTGGTAAACAGGTCTTCGCGCACAATCCGCTCGCTGATCAGAATGGCGTCCTCGTAGTTGCCGCCTTCCCAGGACATAAACGCCACCAGAATGTTCTGCCCAAGCGCCAGTTCGCCGTTCTCCGTCGAGGAGCTATCGGCGATCACCTGGCCCACCGTCACCACATCGCCCTTATTGACAATGGGGCGCTGGTTGATGCACGTCCCCTGGTTCGAGCGCACAAACTTGCGCAGCCGGTGGATATGCTCAACCCCTTCATCGTCCAGAATCACGATCTGGCGGGCCGTCGCGCTCACCACCGTGCCAGCGGCACGCGCCAGCACGACCTGGCCGGAGTCTACCGCTACCTGGCGCTCAATGCCCGTACCCACTACCGGCGCCTGGGGCTGAAGCAGCGGCACCGCCTGACGCTGCATGTTCGCGCCCATCAGCGCGCGGTTCACGTCGTCATGCTCCAGGAACGGGATCAACGCCGCCGCTACGCTCACCATCTGCCGGGGCGACACGTCCATATAGTCCATCCGGCTCGCTGGCTCTTCCACAAAGCTCATCTCATAGCGGGCGGAAATACGATCACTCAGGAAATGCCCGTTCTTATCCAGCGGCGCGTTCGCCTGCGCAATCACAAACCGCTCTTCGTCATCCGCCGTCAGATAGACCACCTCCTGAGAGACCCAGGAGATAATCGGAATCTCTCGCTCCCCCAGCTTGCCAAGCTTGCGGAAGAGCGCCTCATCCACCTCAGTTTGCGCCGGAGCGATAAGTTTGCCCGCGTCATCCTTCACATCTCGGCTGAGCTTCTGCCCAATCAACCGGCGATCATCATTCTTCAGCTTGTGGAAGACCTTGCGGTAGGGGGTCTCCACAAACCCATAGGGGTTGATCTGCCCATAGGTCGCCAGCGCGCCGATCAAGCCAATGTTCGGACCTTCCGGCGTCTCAATCGGACAGATGCGTCCATAGTGCGATTGGTGCACGTCGCGCACATCAAACCCGGCACGCTCGCGCGACAGACCGCCTGGACCCAACGCCGAAAGACGCCGCTTATGCGTAATCTCGGAGAGCGGGTTGGTCTGGTCCATGAACTGCGAAAGCTGGCTGCCGCCAAAGAACTCTTTCATCGCCGCCACCACCGGGCGAATGTTAATCAATTGATTCGGGGTCGCCTGTCCAGGCTCCTGAATCACGCTCATGCGCTCCTTCACCACGCGCTCCATGCGCAGCAGCCCCACGCGGAACTGATTCTGAATCAACTCGCCCACACTGCGCACGCGCCGATTGCCCAGATGGTCAATATCGTCTTTGCGCGCCCGCCCGTTATTCATATCAATCAGCCGACGAATAATGTTGACCAGATCTTCCTTGGTCAGCGTGCGCGTCGTCTGCGGAATCGCCAGGTCCAGCTTGCGATTCAGCTTGTAGCGGCCCACTCCGCCCAGATCATAGCGGCGCGGATGGAAGAACAGGTTATTCACCAGCGTGCGCGCGTTCTCCAGCGTCGCCGGATCGCCTGGGCGCAGCTTGCGATACAGTTCCAGCAGCGCGTCATCCGGCGCTTTCACCGGGTCACGATCCAGGGTGGCGCTGATATAGCGATGGTCGGGGTTGGTATCCACATCCTGGAAGAGTTCCAGCATCTCGTGATCCTGCCCATAGCCCACCGCCCGCAGCAGGGTGGTAATCGGAATCTTGCGCTTGCGATCAATCTTGACGGAAAGCAGATTCTTGTTGCTGGTCTCGAACTCCAGCCAGGCGCCGCGATTGGGAATGAGCTTGGCGGCAAAGAGCGTCCTGCCGGTGGTCGGGTCTTCATCGGCGGTAAAGTAGACGCCGGGCGAGCGCACGAGTTGGCTCACCACCACGCGCTCGGCGCCGTTAATAATAAAGGTGCCTTCTTTGGTCATGAGCGGGAAATCGCCCATGAACACATCTTTTTCGATAATCTCGCCAGTCTCTTTGTTCGTCAAGCGCGCCTTCGCCGTGAGAGGCGCGGCAAAGGTGGCGTCGCGGTCTCGGCATTCATCTTCACTATATTTGGGCTTGCCAAACGGCTCATCAGGAACAAAAAACTCCAATTTCAGGTTCTTGCCAGTAAAGTCTTCAATAGGCGAAATTTCACTAAAAAGTTCGCGTAACCCTTCTTTCTTAAACCAGTCAAACGAGTCCAGCTGAATCTGAATAAGGCTGGGCATTGGACGAATGTCAGGAATGTGCGCGAATGTCACGCGCTCTGGAGGCATCACAGCCATGCTAACTGCCATGCGATACAAGCTCCTCTCGCCAGTTGCCCAAGCCGCCTGACAATACGTGCCCTCAACAACAAGCGACCTCATTGCTGAAGGCTGGGGGTCAAAAATCGGCGGCTGCGCTGCATTTGTGAACAACGAAAAAAGACAACAAAAGTAACCGCTCGTGATCTCACTGGACGTAAGATAGGCGGTTACTCAGAATTAGCGCTCCTAAAACCCAGGTGATAATCCGGCAATGCCAACCAACAATTTACCTGACTTCTTCGCGCTCGCTCCACCGGCTTACCAGCAGTTGTAGACAAACGGCCACGCCAGCCAGCGTTTGAGCAGAGAAAAGGCGCTAAAAAAGCTCTCTGATGGCGAAGCAAACAGTTCTCTGCCTCTCAAGAGAACCATTCCTCACCCAAAAAGATGAGAGCCAAAATGATAAGATTGCGTACTCCTACAGCGTAGGATTATATCATGTACTGGCAACTACGTCAAGGGCTTTTAGGACTTTTTCCTTAAAAATAGGCAAAAAACATGCAAATAGCGTTCCTGAAACACATGCAAATAGCGTTCCTACACTGTTTCCTGGTAGAAGTAGGGGCATATGATGAAGGGTAGAGGATACGGAATGGACAGGAGGGCAAATACACTGCGCGTCTTTATCGAGTTTGCTGCGGCTCAGGCGTCGCTCACCAACCTGTTCATCTCGCTGGCCTTTGGCGTGGGTCAGGTCATTGTTGGCGCAGCGATGATCAGGTATACGACGCGCAAAGCGCGCTGGCGCCGAGGCGCCTTCTTTGGGCTGGCGCTCCTGGGCGCCTGGATTGCCACCAGCGGCTTGACAGAACTGGTGGTGTCGGGAACCGAAATGCTGGCTCGGCTGGGTGGGAATGTCTCAGCCGCCACAGCGGAGCAGATTCGCGCGAACGCCGATACGGCCTTTCTCGCTGCCTCCCTGGCGCTGCTAGTCGTCGGCGCGGGCTATCTGCTGCTGGCCCGACGCTGGGCGGCGCAGCGCAAAACAGATCGCTAAACCAGAAGGCTACAGATCGCTGCTCTCATCAATCGCCGCCAGGTCTTCTTGCACAAATCCGGCGTCCAACCCAAACTCCTCCAGCGCCTCTACGGCGGCGCGATACTCGCGCCAGTGCAGCCGCCGGTTAAGGTTCGGGTCGTCAAACGCCTTCCAGGCAGGAAAGTATTGGTCCATCAGACTCACCGGCACGTCGGGGCCAAGCTCGGTAGCAATCCAGCGCAGCACTTCGCTCGTCCCCGCAATATCGTTCGGCATGACCAGATGGCGGATCAGCAGTCCACGCACGCCAATCCCTTCTTCGTTTACCTGAAGTGGCCCCACCTGGCGATACATCTCCTTGAGCGATGCGCGATTGAAGTCCACATAATGATGCATCTTCGAAGTCTTCAGAGCATGGGTGTTATCAGCATACTTGGCGTCGGGCATATATATATCAATCACGCCATCGAGCAATCTGAGGACATGCAGATGCTCGTAGCCCGCGCAGTTATAGACAAAGGGCAGTCGAAAGCCTCTTGGAATCGCTACCAACAGCGCGGCCAGGAGTTGGGGAACGAAGTGCGTCGGCGTCACCAGATCGATATTATGGCAGCCCTTCTTCTGAAGATAGAGCATCATCTCGGCCAATCGTTCCGGCCCAACGCGATGCCCCCGGCCATACTGGCTGAGCCAGAAATTCTGGCAATAGGTGCAGCGCGCCTGGCAATTGCCAAAAAAGATCGTGCCAGCGCCGCGCGTCCCGCTGATCGGCGGCTCTTCGCGGCGATGCACGTTCCACGACCCAACAATCGCCTCTGTGCCGGAATGGCAGGCCCCCGTCTTCCCTGCAATGCGATTGACCTTACAATTCTGTGGGCAAACGGTACAGGCGCGCAATAACTCCCAGGCCGCCTCGGCGCGTTTCTCCAGTTCTCCGGTCTCATAAAGCTGCATATACGCCGGATACGGCTCCGTCACCTTCCACTGCTCAGGGCTGATATGTTTCACGTCCGGCCCAACCGGCACTTCCAGCAAGCGCATAGAGTTCCCTTCAGGCTAGTGACCTATCCGATACGCAGCCAATAGCTCGTGAAGTACCTCTGCCTCAAGGCAAGAGGCTTCTACGACGCCGTAGCATCGTGGGCCACTTCCTGGCCCCGGAACAGAATGTTGATGGCGGCGTTGTGGTCCCGGTCTAGCTCTGTGCCACACTGGCAGGAATGCCAGCGCTCATCTAGCCCTTTCTGCACAATGGCCCCACAACCGCTGCAAAGCTGGCTGGTATACTTGGGGTCTACCAACACCACGCGCCGCCCGGCCCTCTCAGCCTTGACGATACAGAACTGTTGGAACTGGCCCCAGCCAGCATCTAAGATCGATTGGTTCAAGCCTGCCTTGGCCGCCGCGCCATTGGGGAGATACTCGCCCGGATGGTCCGGGTCGGGCTTGGGGTCCGGTGTGGCGGTCATGTGCAGGATAGACAAGTCTTCCATCGCTAGCAGTCCGTATGCGTTCACCAGACGGCGGGAAAGCTGATGGTGGAAGTTCTGCCGCTGGTTACGGACCTTACGATATGCTCTAGCCAGGGCAAGAGCCGCCCGTTTCCGGCGATGGCTGCCCTTTTTGCGCCGGTCCTTGATCTGGCTCAGTATCTTGATGTGCTTTAGCCCTTTGCGGTAGTGCCGGGGGTTCTCAATATGTTCGCCAGTGGATAGGGTAGCAAATCTCATGACACCCAAATCTAGACCAGCGGCGCTCTCAGTTAGCGGCAAAGGGGCTTCTTCTGGCGCCTCACAGGAAAAGGTGACATACCATTGGTCGATGTCGTGCCGGATGGTGACGGTCTTGATCGTGCCTTGCAGTTCCCGGTGCAGCCTGATTTTCACGTCACTTACGCCCGCCAGCGCCAGGCGGTCCCCTTGTAACTTCCAGCCCGCCTTGTCAGGATAGGTGAAACTATGATAGCGGCTCGTACTCTTGAAACGAGGATAGCCGGGTGTCTCTCCATTCCTGATGCGTCGAAAGAAGGCGGCAAAGGCTTTGTCCAACCTGCGCAGCACATCTTGCAAGACGTGCGCGGGCAGTTCTCGATAGGCGGGGTACTCCCGCTTCAGATCGGGCAATTCGTTGATTTGCGTGTAGCAAGACAGCGAAGCGCGGCGCATCTGATAGTAGGCGCGGCGCTGTTCCAGTCCCGCGTTGTACAGGTCACGACAGCGCCGCAGGTAAAAGAGCAACGTCTGTTCCTGCTGCTTCGTCGGGGAGAGCCGGTACTTAAAGGTCTTCCTACTTGGCATCCTGCTATTCACTTCTCTTTTGTTTGCGTTTTAAGTATTCACGAACAGCTTGCACGATTTCCCCGTTCAGGGACCGATCTTCCAACTTCGCTACGGGGCGCAGTGCCTCAATAAGTTCCGCTGGAAAGCGCACCGTGACTTTGATTTCTCGTTGCTTCTCCATGCCATCATTATATAACTATTTCGGCGGCATTTCAAGCAGCAGCGAGGGCCGCCTAACCCCCGCCTGAAGAGCGTGGGTATGCAGCGACCCACTCATCAATCTGATTGAGATGGTCGCGCTCGTGCCAGACGGCGCGGCGCAGCGCCTTGCGCAGCGTCCACTGCTCGCCCCGATGGGTAAAGACTCTTCCCCGCAATTCTTTCGGATAGCTCTTCACGCGCAGAATCGCTGCCTGACGTACCCGCTGGAGCCGGTCAATCGTCGGCCCTGCCAGCGCGCTGACACGAATGCGCGGCGGCGTCTCATCCAGACGCCCCATATACCAGACCTCGGCCTGAGCGATATGATCGAGCATCTCACGAATACTCTGGCTATCGGGGGTATTCGTCGGCTTCCAATCGAGCTTTTCATCAGCAAGCGCGCCGACCCGATCCAGCAGGTCTTCACGCTGCCAGCCCAGCAGAGTCAGCGCCCACTCGATGTCCTCTTCGCTGGCTGGCTCGGCGTCTGGCGCGAAGAAACTGTGAATCTCATAATCTCCCTCAGAGGCAATCTGAAAAACTTCTTTGACATTGAAGACAAATGGGCTATGCACATCGGGTGTATACTCATCGTGGCAACGCAGCCAGGCATGATACTCAACGGTGGCCTTCTGGAGATGCTCTAACGCTTCCTGGCGGCTCGCGCCGCTGGCATAACAGCCGGGCAAATCAAGGATCAGCGCCAGAGTCACGCCTTCAGCCGTCTCTTCCAGATAGACGTCATAGGTAGCAGCCGAGACTTCCTCAGCCGGGGTCGGCGTCTCGCTGGCTTCACTGATCCCGCCAACGATGCCCTCCCCAGGCTCAGCCTCATCCTCCGACACGTCGGCCATCACAGCCGTACTTTCGGCATCTGCTTCTGCCAGGCGCGCTTCCTGCGCCCGCTTCTTCGGGCGCTTGTCTTTCTCGCGTGCGCTCATGAAGTCCTCCTCCTTCTCCCGCGCCTGCTCCATGGGCCACGCCCTTTAGTCGTCACTCCAGCACATAGCGGCGCAGTTCGACAATCTGGTCACGAAGTTCGGCGGCGCGCTCAAACTCAAGTTCTCTAGCCGCGCGGCGCATCTGGCCTTCCAGGTCTTTAATCAGCTTCAGCGCCTCTTCTTTTGGAATGGTCTGAAGCGACGGCGCATTCGCGTCGTAGCCTGCCCTGGATTCGGCCACCTTCAGACGATCAGAGAGCGCCCGAACCTCTTTTCTGATGCCAACAGGCACAATCTGGTTGCGAGTATTATACTCAATCTGAATCTTCCGGCGGCGGTTGGTCTCATCAATCGCTCGCTGCATCGAGCGCGTCACCACATCAGCATACATGATAACCTGCCCCTCCACGTGCCGGGCTGCGCGGCCTGTCGTCTGAATCAACGAGCCTTCCGAACGCAAGAAGCCCTCTTTGTCGGCATCCAGAATCGCCACCAGCGAGACTTCTGGCAGGTCCAGCCCTTCACGCAGCAGGTTAATGCCCACCACCACATCATAGACCCCCAGGCGCAGGTCACGCAAAATATCCACGCGCTCGATAGTCTCAACTTCCGAGTGCAGATAGTGAACCTTGATGCCAAGCTCTTGCATATAATCGGCCAGGTCTTCGGCCATCTTCTTCGTCAGCGTCGTCACCAGCACCCGCTGGCCCTTCTCCACACGTTGATGAATCTCGGCCAGCAAATCATCAATCTGCCCTTCCGTTGGGCGCACCGAAATCACTGGATCAAGCACGCCCGTCGGGCGAATGATCTGCTCCACCACCTGCTGACTATGCTCGTATTCATACGGGCCAGGCGTCGCCGAGACAAAGATGGCCTGGTTCAGATGCTGCTCATACTCACCAAAGCGCAGGGGCCGGTTATCCAGCGCCGAAGGCAGCCGAAAGCCATATTCCACCAGCACCTCTTTGCGCGAGCGATCACCGGCATACATGCCGCGCACCTGCGGCAGCGAGACATGCGACTCGTCAACCACCATCAGGAAATCATCCGGCATATAGTCCAGCAGCGTCCAGGGCTGCTCTTCCGCCTGGCGTCCGGCCAGATGCCGCGAATAGTTCTCAATGCCAGAGCAGATACCCGTCTCGCGCAGCATCTCCAGGTCGAAGTTCGTGCGCTGGCGCAGGCGCGCCGCCTCCAGCAGTTTGCCCTGATCGTTCAGTTCTTTCAGGCGCTCATCAAGCTCAAGCTCAATGTTGACAATCGCCCGCTGGAGGCGCTCTTGCGTCGTTACCCAGTGCTTGGCAGGATAGATGTCGAGCCGCTGGCGCTGTCCCAGGATTTCGCCGGTCAGCGGGTCAATCTCGACCATGCGCTCAATCTCATCGCCAAAGAACTCGACGCGCATCGCCAGGTCTTCATAGGATGGAAAGATTTCAAGCACATCGCCGCGCACGCGAAACTTGCCGCGCACAAAGTTCGTATCATTGCGCTCGTACTGAATCTCCGCCAGGTGGCGCAGAATCTTATCGCGGCGGCGCAGCTCGCCCTGCTTCAGCGTCAGCACTACCTCGCCGTATTCTTCGGGCGAACCCAGGCCATAGATACAAGAGACCGAAGCCACGATCAAGACATCGCGGCGCTCAAACAGGCTGCGCGTGGAGGAGAGGCGCAGCTTCTGAATCTCCTCGTTAAGCTGGCTCTCCTTTTCCACATACGTATCAGTTCGCGGGATATAGGCTTCCGGCTGGTAGTAATCGTAATAGCTGACGAAGTATTCCACCGCGTTATTGGGGAAGAACTCTTTGAACTCGCTGTATAACTGCGCCGCCAGCGTTTTATTGGGGGCCAGCACCAGCGTGGGGCGTTGCACCGCCGCGACTGCGTTAGCAATGGTAAAGGTTTTTCCGGTTCCGGTAGCGCCAAGCAAGGTCTGATACTTATCGCCTCGCTGGAGGCCCTCCACTAACTGATCAATAGCGGTGGGTTGATCGCCAGTCGGCTGCCAGGGGGCGACCACCTGAAAATCAGACATGATGCCGTCTCCTCTATTTCAATACCCTCGCCTATTCCGATACGCTCAAAACAGGTCGCAGCTATGCTAGCTCACCCGCGCCAGGCACACGCCCGCTGACAGTATAGCACAGCAAGCAGCAGCCCAGAGAGGAAGGCGGATTTTCCGCTCCCCACTGAGGAGAAATGAAACAATCGTTCTATAAGTATAGCAGATAAAAGAGGGCTGGTCAAGAAAATCGCGCCTCTTCACAGCGGATGATACGCTTTGATCGCAAGGCTTTACGGTCTAGAGAGGCGCTTAAGAAATTGTGACACTCCGCTGCCGATAAATCGGCGCGGCTTCTTGGGATTGCCCTACGCGGCAGGTGGCCCCCAAGCCAGGTCCGCCGTGTCCAGGCGGCTACGCTTGCCCGCGAACGGGTGACGATACTTTTCTTGCGGTGGCAGCACATGCCCCGGTTCGCCGGTATAGTGCTGACTCAGAATGTTGGCTGCCCCTACCGCGTCTCGATGGGCCACAAAACCACAAGCCGGGCAACGATACACGCGCCCCTTGGGTTTGGTGCAGTGACCACACTGCGGGCAGGTCTGCGAGGTGTAGGCTTCTGGGCAGAGGGTAACGGTGATGCCCGCTGTCTCTGCCTTATAGGTGATGTAGGCGCGCTGGCGGCCATGCGACCACAGGCCGATCTTCTGCTGGCTCAACGCGCGCAGGCGTTTGCCATCCGCTACGTCCCTGACATCGCCAATGACGAGCGTACCCACGCCGCGCTCCCTGGCCCACGCGACGACGCCGCGACTGGCCTTGTGCTCCATGTCTCGCGCCCGCCGCTGCTGTTTGGCGAGAAAGCGCCGCTTGCGCCGTTGCAGTCGCTTCCACGAACGAGAGCCTTTCTTTTTGCGGTCCTGTTTGGCGCGTATCTCGGAGAGTCTTTTGGCCGTGTATTGCTGGTTTGCTCGCAGCGCCCGACAGGTGATGATGACCGTCTCTTGTCCATCAGTGAGGGCTGCCGGGTGTATCTCGCCCAGGTCTACCGCTGCCGTGTGGGAGCCTGGGGCGGGTTGCGGCTCCAAGCCGTCTTCTATCACCAGATGCCACCTATAGTGCCGGGCGGCGCGGTCCCACACCAACCGCACTTCCAAACAGGCAGAGCCAGGCAGGGAGAGCAGGTTGGACGGCGCCAGCAGGGAAACCGGAGCCAGCCCCCGCGCCCGCGCCAAGAGCAGATGGTCGCCTTTCCTGCTGATGCCGGTGCGTTTCCAGATCGTGGTGCGCCAACGCTTCCGATGATAGGGGTACTTCGTCTCCAATCCCGTCGCCTTGCACGTCTTGGCCGTTTTGCAAGCTTTGTAGAAGCCCTGTTGGGCCGCGTCCCGACTGTGGGCGTGCAGCGTGGTTGGCCCGCCCAGGGCGTCTTCCAGGCGCTCGCCAGACGTAGGAGCCAGCCAGACACGCCTCTTGCGATAGAGGCGATAGTGGCGGACCAACATGTCCGTGTAGACCCGCCCGCTTTCCGCGTTCAGGGCGTCGGCTTCTGCCCTGGGCAGTGTGCAGGCACACTGTACAGTACGCATCATGGGCGTGGCTCCTGCTTGGGGCGAGCCGGGAGGGTGATCGTGAGCGTTGGGCTGGCGGCCAAGACCCGTAAGGCAAGCCGCATCGCCTGGCTGTCTGATTCACAGCCATATCGGGTCTTGATGGTTGCGAGGGCTTGCACATCCTCTGGCTCTAAACGCAATAACTTTTGTACGGTCATGCCTAAAGTATATCATAACAATATATCTGGCGTCAAGGAAGGGCTAAAGCCCAAAAGGAAACCCGCCTAGACCCCTGTCGCTAAAGACGGCATGGCTTGTGGCGGGTTTTTCTGTCAATTTCGCGGCTCTGGTGTGGTACAATCACCTGTGTTACTGTACGGCTATAGGCGCTTGCTGCCAGGTCTGGCGATAGCGCAGCAGCTCCTATAATTGCAGCGGCCTCTATAATTAAAGAGCAGGTTCTGAGTTTTTAATCACTGTTTTCTGGCCTGTAGCTTGCGAAAATAGGCAATGGTAGCGTTCATTACGCATAGACGGATAGGCGCAGAGTGCGTTGGTATACCACGCCAATAGCAGACGCCTTCCAGCGATGCCAACAATAGGCGAATGTAGCGATAGGCGCATGTAACGATAGGCAAATGTTAAGGAAGAGCAATGGCTTCAATTTCGCAATTTCCCCAGTCCTCTGCCGACCACTTGAACGGCGCAATTGACCCCCAGGCGGCAATTGTAACGCAGGGGCTGGTCCGCGCCTTCGGCCCCAAGATTGCTGTCAATGCTCTCAACTTGACCGTACAGCGGGGAGAGTTTTTTGGTTTCCTTGGCCCCAACGGCGCAGGAAAGTCCACCACCATCAAATTGATGGTCGGGTTGCTGCGCCCAACAGCGGGCCGCGTCTGGGTCGGCGGCGTTGATGTCTGGCGCGATCCCCTGGCGGCGCGCAGGCTGATGGGCGTTTTGCCAGAGCAACTGAATCTGTATGATCGCCTGAGCGGGCGCGAATTCCTGACCTTCGCCGGGCATATGTACGGATTGGACAAGGGAGAAATCAGCCGCCGCTCGGAAGATTTGCTCACGATCCTGACGCTGGCAAGCGACGCCGATAAATTGATCGTGGATTACTCGGTGGGCATGCGCAAGAAGATCGCGCTGGCCGCTGCCCTCATCCATCGCCCGCAGGTTCTTTTTCTGGATGAGCCGTTTGAGGGCATTGACCCGATCAGTTCACGCATCATCCGCAATATTCTGCGCGACCTCACGGGCGCGGGCGTCACTATCTTCTTCTCTTCCCATATCATGGAAGTGGTCGAGCGCCTGTGCAGCCGGGTAGGCATCATCAATCAAGGCAGCCTCGTCGCCGAAGGCACATTGCAGGAACTACGCGAGCGCGGCGCGCGCGACGGACAGACCCAGGAAGCCGCGACGCTCGAAGATATTTTCCTCCAGGTGGTGGGCGCGCGCCAGGAAGGGGGAAACCTCAGTTGGCTGGAGTAGCCTCCACACCGCGCGCGAGCAAAACTGCGCCTCCTCCGCGCCAGCGAATGATTCACTGGTCAAATATCTACTGGCTCTTCTGGCTGCGCACGAAACTGCTGCTGCGCGGCTACACGCGTGACTGGCGCCGCCTGCTCGGTGGTATCTTGCTGCTGCTGATCGCCATCCCATTCCTGGGAGGCATCGCACTGGGTACCTTCGCCGGATATGTCGCCCTGCCTCACTCAGAAGCAAGGGAACTCCTGCTGATGGTCCTGGTCGGGTTGTATCTCTTCTGGTCGCTGCTGCCTCTGCTCGAATTCAGCGTCAACGAAGGGCTAGATGTTACCAAACTCACGCTCTATCCGCTCACGCGCGTCGAACGCATGATCAGCCTTTTGCTCGCCACCTTGCTGGACATTCCCACCCTGGGCATCGCCGCCCTGTTCTTCGCCATTTTGCTTGGTTGGGGCGTTCCACCAGTCACGCTGTTGATGATCCTTCCCGCCTTATTGGTGGCCTATGTCCATATTGTCGGGCTGAGTCAACTCGTGCTGGCGACATTTATGGGCCTGCTGCGCAGCCGACGCTATCGAGACCTGACCATTATCGTCTTCGCCCTCTTTGGCTCCGCCTGTTCTATTGGGCAGCAAGTGATCGTCCGCCAGTTCAATAAGTTTGATAGCAGCGATCTCGCCCTCATTCACCTGGCGCAGTACCTGCGCTTCACCCCGCCAGGCATGGCCGGATGGGCCATCGTCAGGGCTAACGAGGGCGCCTGGCTTTCAGCCCTGGGGTGGCTCGCCGTCAGCGCCGCGTGCGCCATTCCCCTGCTCTGGGCCTGGATGGTGATGCTGGATCGTGGGCTGGCGATGGCCGAATCTGGACCCCAGCAGACGCGCCGCCAGCGCCGCCAGATACGCCTGCCCAGACAAACTGGACAAACCGCCAGCATCTCCCAAGGCGCAGAACTGGCTGCTGCGATACCTGGAGGGGCCAGCGCCAACCGGGCGATCAGCATGCCGCGCAGCAGCGAGAACGCCGCGCCCAGCCTGGCTGCCAGGGCGGCTTCCTCCATGCAGCGCGCCAGGAGGTTTCTGCCTCCGTCGGTTCGCGCCATCTTTGTCAAAGAGATGCGCTACTTCTGGCGCGACCCCCAGATGAAGGCGAGCATGCTTAGCTCGTTCTTTATCCTGATCGTGCTTTTTGTAGGGCCACTCTTTGGCTCGCGTCCCGGTGATCCCAATGAGCGCCCCTGGACAGTGCTTTTCTCGTGCCTGGCCCCGCTCTTTATGGCGATGAACTTTTCGCTGAATATCTTCGGCCTTGAGCGCCAGGCGCTCACCACGCTCTTCCTTTTTCCGGTGCGCCCGCAGTATATTTTCTGGGGGAAGAATCTGGCGGTAGCAAGCGTCGCATTTGGCGAACAAGTCCTCATTGCCGCCGCTTTCGCCTTTATTACCAATAGCTGGGGCTATTATATCCCTGCTATCGTCGTTGGCATGGCGGCCATTGCCGTGATGATGGGGTGTGGCAATATCCTATCAGTGCTGCTGCCGTTCCGCGTACCCCAATTTAGAATGGGCGCTTCAGCCAGCGGCTCACCCGAATCCGGCTGTTTACGCTCGCTGATGGGTATGTTCTCTCTAGGCGTAACGCTGGTGGTGCTTGCGCCAGTGATTGCTGGCGTGGTCTTACCGCTCATCTTGAGCGCGCCCGATATACTGACCATCACCTTGCCACTCGCCTTGCTCTATGGTCTAATCATTCACCAGGGGGCAACACGATTCATCGCTCCTCGCCTGGAGCAGCGCATACCAGAGATTCTGGCGCAAACCACCAGAGAGTGAGGGCGCAGAGACTAAGCCGACATGAACACCTCAATCACCTTTGCCATCGCTTTTAGCGCGGGGCTGGCCTCGTTCCTCTCTCCGTGTGTCTTGCCCCTCGCGCCTATTTATCTGGCGCAGCTCGTCGGGCCAAGCGTCATCCAGTCCACTGAGCAGCGCACCCCCTCCATGCGCCTGTATACGTTTCTGCACGCCCTCCTCTTTGTCCTGGGCTTCTCGCTGGCCTTCATCGCGCTGGGAGCGACGGCCAGTGTGATCGGACATTTCCTCAAGGATCACCAGATCTTATTCCGCCAGGTCGGCGGCATCATCCTCGTGATCCTGGGGATACACCTCGCCGGTCTGTGGCGGCTCCCGTTTTTGTACCGCGAGGCCCGCTTTCACTACCGCATCAGCCGACCAGGCTTCCCTGCCTCCTTCTTAATGGGCGTGATCTTCTCCATCGGCTGGACGCCCTGTGTCGGCGTCATTTTGGGCAGCATCTTGCTCCTGGCGGGCGCCAGCCAGACCTTACAAACCGGCATAGCCCTGCTGGCAGTCTATTCGCTCGGCCTGGGGCTGCCTTTCCTGGCAATGGGCCTGGCCGCCAACATGGTCTCAGGCTGGCTCAAACGCCTCAAGCCCCATCTGGGGAAGATCGAGATTGCTACAGGGGCGCTGCTGGTCGTGGTCGGTATAGCCATGTTCCTTGGACTGATCAATTATCTGCCCCAATATTTCAATTTCCTCCCCGTCAGCGGTTAAACCGTGTATAGCTGATGGAGTCTTGAGATAGTTACCTCGCCTGGTATACTACTGTAAGGGGATAAAGCAGGCTGAGAAAACCGTCGAAAGAAATGGTGCAAGCAATCTGGAGGCAAAGGTGGCAGCGATATGACAACACCGTCAATGGAAGCCGCAGAAAGAGAAACCGCGCAGATGGCGGCGGAAGAGCCGTCTTCTGGCCCGCCAACCTGGCTCATCATCGGCTCGGCAGGCGCTCTGGTGGCGCTGGCAGCCGTCATGGTCTTCTGGCCGGGGGCCACTCTGCTCGACCGCTTGCGCGCCTTGGATGGAGGCATCTGCGCCCAGCTTCCCACTCACTCCTTCTATCCCGACGGCCAGCGCCTGCCGCTGTGCGCCCGCAACACCGGCATCTATCTGGGCTATACGATTGCCTTTGTAACCCTCTTTCTGACCGGACGTGGACGCGCCGCCCAATTTCCTCGCTGGCCGCTGGCGCTGGTCATGTTCATCTGTATCGCCGCGCTTGGTATTGATGGCTTGAACTCGCTCTTTCTCGATCTGCGCCTGCCACATCTCTATCAGCCACATAACCTGATCCGCCTCACCACCGGGCTGCTGACCGGCGCTTCTATGGCCTGTTTCCTGATGCCCGTCACCAACTCCGTTCTCTGGAAAGAGATGGGCGAACAGCGCAGCGTAGACTCCTGGTGGCAGCTTCTGCGCCTGCTGCCGATCCTGGCGCTGGCGTTTCTGGCAGTCGGGACACAGGCGGCAATCTTCCTGTATCCCGTAGCAATTCTGAGTTCATTCGGCGTAATAACGGCACTCTGCCTGATCAATCTCACTGTTATTGTCGCTGTCTCTGGCAAAGCCTGCTTGCTGAACACCTATCGCCAGCTCTTCCCATTTTTCTCGGCTGCCTTCTTGATGGCGGTTGGAGAACTGGTAGGACTCTTCTACCTGAACCACTGGCTGCTGCAACAGGTAACTGCCTGAGCAGCCTCAGCATCTCTGGGATCGGGCGCCTGGAGGATATATGGCATCAGCTTATACGACAGTAAATGAACCTATACACCTGGATATTGAGAAGAAAGTCTGGGCAAACGGCTGCTGGCACGGGTTCCACCAATTATCGGGGGTTGCCACCTGTAGCGCCGCCTTCCTGGCGGCTAGCCACCTGTAGCGCCGCCGGGACGGCGGCTCAACGCTGCGCCAGGGCGCGCGTTCGCCCTCCGGGCCACGGCGCCAGCAGGCCAACGCTGGCCGCCAGGAGGGACGCGCGAGCGACCAACGGGAGCGAGAGTGCCGAGGCATAGCCGAGGCAAGCGGCCCTTCCCGAAGGGATGGCGGCGCTACGGGTACACCGCCCCACAGCCCCCTGCCGCCGTCCCGGCGGCGCTACCAGTGACCCCGCTTTTTGGCAGAACCGCTGGCACACTCCGGCTTGCAATTTCGTCAGGAACTAGCTATCCTATAGCGGGCATAATCCCCCGACGCTGCCAGTCCTGAAATGAGATGAACGCAGGAGCATTTCAAGCGAAGGCACTGGTTGGGCTGGTTGCAGGATGGCATTATTCTTGCGCCAAACATCGAGTAGAGAGCGCCATTCTTCCATCTCTTTCTCCGATACCGGCAGTAGCACATCAGAGCCTGGTGCAGCAATCACCCCTATGAGAACCATCATCCATATCAACGCTGCATCCGCTGAAAGGTGTGCAGAGCGGGAGAGCAGGGCAGCCTGGAGACAACTAAAGCATGCTTGTGCAGAACCTTGAAGTAAGGTATAATGATAGCAAACACAGCAGAGGCGCTTCGCATAGCGACAAATCCTGCTCTTCCGGTAAATCGGGGGGTGCCGGTCATGCCTAACAAATATGAGCGGGAGATTGAGGAAATCTTGCGGAACATGGAGCGCACTGAGCCAAAGCCATCTTTCCGCGAGCGGCTGAACATGCGGATGCGTGGGCAGCCCAGGCGACCGGAACCGATGCGACCCAGGCCGGCGCGGCCCTCTCTTCACCTCAACTTCTCAACATCAGAGTGGTGCTTTCTTGCCGGAATCCTCCTGGGGTTAATCGCGGCAGGCTTCGCTTATGTCAATGCGCAGACCGGCAATGTATTGACGGGATTTCTGGCTGTTCTGGCGTTTGTTTGTATCATTATGGGCATTATCACCCCCTGGCGAGAGAGCCGCCGCCCTCTCTATGGGCGCTCCTGGTATGGGGAGACCAGCGCGCCAAAGCGATCACTACCACGCCCTTTTCGTTTTGTAGTAACGCAGTGGAAAATCCTCCAGCTCAAAATGCGCTACCGGCGCCACCGGGGGGGATAGCCCCACCGTTGCGGGCCTATAGCTCAGTGGTTAGAGCAGCCGGCTCATAACCGGTTGGTCGCAGGTTCGAACCCTGCTGGGCCCACCTTATGCAATTCTATGACCGCGCAAAAATCTTCGTAAAAGCCGGAGATGGCGGCAGCGGCTCTGCCCATTTTCGGCGCGAAAAATACGTCCCCTATGGCGGACCAGATGGCGGCGATGGTGGCCGGGGCGGCAGCGTCTACCTCCAAAGCGACACCAGCCTCAACACCCTGGTAGACTATCACTACCGCCAGCATCACCGCGCCGGGAGCGGGGGCAACGGCTTCAAGCAGCGTTCCCACGGGGCTAAAGGCGAAGACGTTGTGCTGCGCGTGCCTGCGGGTACCGTCGTCCGCAAGGCCGATTCCGGCGAATTGCTGGCCGATCTGGTCGCTGCCAACCAGCGCGTCATGGTGGCGCGCGGCGGGCGCGGCGGGCTGGGCAACGTTCACTTCGCCACCGCAACCCATCAGGTTCCGCGCGAAGCGCAAAAAGGCGAGCCGGGCGAAGAAAGCTGGCTGACCCTGGAACTCAAGCTGATCGCCGATGTCGGCCTGGTCGGCTTCCCCAACGCCGGGAAATCCACCCTGCTCTCAGTCGTCAGCGCCGCCCGCCCCAAGATCGCCGATTACCCGTTCACCACCCTGACCCCCAACCTTGGCGTCGTAGTAATTGGCGAACCCGGCTCCAGAGATGAGCTAAGCTTTGTGCTGGCTGACATCCCTGGCCTGATCGAAGGCGCCGCCCAGGGGGCCGGGCTGGGTCATGAGTTCCTGCGCCACGTCGAGCGCACGCGCCTGCTGCTGCACTTGCTGGATGGCGCATCGCTGGAGCGCGACCCCTGGGAGGGTTTCCAGGCTATCAACCGGGAACTGGCGGCCTACAGCGAGGCGCTGGCCGCGCGGCCCCAGATCGTCGTCTTGAACAAGATCGACGTGCCAGAGGCCCAGGCGCGCTGGGCAGTCCTCCAGCAGCAGGCCGAGCAGGCCAATCTGCCGGTGTTCGCCATCTCAGCCGCTACGCGCCAGGGAGTCAACGAACTGCTCTACTTCACTGCCAACCGCCTGCGCGAACTGCAAGCCGAGGCGCGCGCCGAGGCCGAGCGTTCCCCAACGCCTGCCGGGCCGGTCCTGCGCCCAGAACCTGAAGATGCTTTTACCGTGAGCCGCGAACAGCACGTATTTGTGGTGCGTGGCAAGCGTGCCGAGCGCGCGGTGGTCATGACCGACCAGGAGAGCGAGGAAGGCATGGCCCGCCTGGAAAACACGCTCCAGCGCATGGGTGTCACCAGGGCGCTTGAAGAGGCGGGCGTCCAACCGGGAGATACCGTCCGCTTCGGCAAAGTAGAACTCATCTGGGGAGAATGAGCCAATTGGCTGCGCGCCCCCGCAAGGTGATACGCTCACTTGGTCCCTGGGCTAACCACCATCTTCCAGGCGTTGTGCTGATAGCGCAAAATGGCCCCGTCATCTGAAACGGCCCAGCCGTCGCTCGCCGAAAGCAGCAAAACAGCCAGGTCATACCCATTCAATTCCGGCCCAGTTACCTGCTTCCATTGCCCGCCAGTGTAATGCAGATAGAGCGTTGTTGAGTCAATCACCGCTTTGGCGACGGAGCCAAACGCCCAGCCATCGTCAGGCGCATCCAGCGCAAGGCTCTTTACATTCATCGGTGTCGTGAAGGTTTGCATGGCTGTCCAGGTCTTCCCATCATAGTGCGCAAAGACCGTATCGCCGCCATATGACCCATCGGCAATGAGCGCGTTCCCTGCTCCAGCAGGACGCTTGAAGCCAACCGCCCAGCCATCGTTGGCCGAAGTCATGGCTATGTGGCTAATATCCACTCCAGGAATCCTTACCTGGGTCCAGGTCTTCCCATCGTAATGCCAGGCGCCAAAGCCGCTGTCCTCTGACTGCCCAACGATCCAGCCATCTGTTGGCGCAGTCATGACCACCTGATTCAACGTCATCGTCGCCAGGGGAATCACCTGCCAGGTGGCGCCTGTATAATGCAGCAAGACCCCTTGCTGATGGTCATCCCCTCCAACCGCCCAGCCGTCACTGGCCGAAAGCATCGCCAGCCCGTTCAGATTCACCCTGGGCAGCGACATCTGCGGCATCCAGCGGCTCCCGTTATAGCGCAGAATCAGGCCGAAGAGGGTGTTAGCGGCGTCGTGGTAGCTGCCAACCGCCCAGCCATTCGTCGCTGAAAGCATCGCCACCTGGGTCAGCGTCACATCCTTCGCCTGAAAGCCGCCGCCAATCGCGTTCGTGATGCGTTCCCAACGATGGCCCGTGTAGCGCAAGATCAGGGGTATCCCGCGATCACTGCCAACCGCCCAGCCATCGCTGGCTGAAGTCATAGAAATGCCGTAGAGCGAATCACCAAACGTTGCCACATAGGCCGACGCTTGAAGAGGGGCGTCAGTTGGCTGAGGGGAAGCGGCAGCGGTAGAAGCCGCGACAGGGGCCTGGCCTGTCTCCGGCTGAGAAAACAGCCCGCTTTTCAAGAGCGCGACACCCAGAGCGACCACCACTACCACCACAACCACTACGCTGAGAACAGGGAGCAGCCTCCGGCGCTGCCTGGGTGGCGCCGGAGGCGAAGGGTGAAACGACTGGGACGGGCGGCGCACACGCTCCGAGTTGCTCAAGATGCTGGCTCCATGCGATATGCGGCTTTGCGCTTATCAGACTGCCAGCCTATAGCAAGGATACTCCCAAAAAACAAACAAGTCAAGATATTTTTGGTCCGATTTCTAAACCTTTGGAGCGAGGAGAAAGCGCGAAGATAAATTGTTAGCCAGAGAGAAGCTTGACAGGCGGTGTACCGTAAATGCGAATCCTGGTCATACCTCAGTGAGAGCTTTTATCGTATGTACGGCGCGGGGCAGAATATGTTAGGATGGGAGAGAAGGGAATGCCGCCGAAAGTACGCCAGTTGCGCGCTGAACTACAGAAGGCTGGCTTTCAGGAAGAGGCCAGGCGGGGGAAGGGTAGCCATACATGGTGGGAGCATCCCGATGTGCCAGAGTTCCCGGTCAACCTGGCTGGACAAGACGGCGATGATGCCAGGCCGTATCAAGTGAGAGATGTGCGTGACGCGCTGGCGGCGCTCAAGCGGAAACAGAAAGGGAAGAAAAAACTATGAATGCGCCACTCGCTGTGCAGCGCTATGCCGTTGTGATTGCGTGGTCTGATGAGGACCAGGCGTATATTGCTTCGTTTCCCGACTTTCCCACCCTGCGCACGCATGGAGCGACCCGGCGCGAGGCTCTGGAGAACGCAGAGCAGGTGCTTGATATGGCGGCTGAAGTTGCAGCCAGGCATGGGCGAGTATTGCCGCAGGGGCGCTCAAAATAGCGTTCCTTGCGTAGCGCAGCAAAAAAAATACAACAGAAGGAGCATGGCGATGGATTTTGGTATCAAAGGCCAGGGAGCGGTCATTGCCGCTGCCAGTAAAGGACTGGGGCGCGCCTGCGCGCTGGCCCTGGCGGCTGAGGGTGTCAACGTCGCCGTCTTTGCCCGCGATCTGGACGCGCTGAACGAAACCGCCGCAGCCGCGCGGGCTCGTGGCGTCCAGGCACTCGCCATCCAGGCGGATGTCACCCGGCCAGACCAGATTCGCCAGGTGGTCGAGCGCGCGGCCAGTGAGTTTGGGCGGCTTGATATTCTCATCTGCAACGCCGGTGGCCCGCCGCCGGGAACCTTCGCCTCGGTGAACGAAGAGCAGTGGGAGCAGGCGTTTCAACTCAATTTGATGAGCGTTGTCCGGCTCGTCAACGCCGCGCTCCCGCATATGCGCCGTCAGGGTGGCGGGCGCATCATCACCCTCGTCTCCACCTCGGTGCGCGAGCCTATCGAGGGCCTGATCCTCTCCAACAGCATCCGCCCTGGGGTCATCGGCCTGGCAAAGACGCTTGCCAGAGAGCTAGGGCCAGATCACATCACCATCAACAACATCATTACCGGAAGCATCATGACCGCCCGCCAGCGTTCCCTGCGCGAGCGCACCGCCCAGCAGCTTGGCATCTCCCTGGAAGAAGCCATCAAGCAGGTGGAAAAAGACATCCCGTTGGGACGCCTGGGCGAACCGGAAGAACTGGCGGCTCTGGTTGCGTTCCTCGCCTCGCGCCAGGCCGCTTACATCACCGGCGCCAGCATCCCGGTTGACGGCGGCATCATGAAAGGCATCTGGTGATCCGCCCGCAAGCTTCAAGCTTCGATTCGAGGGAGCGAAGCAAGGGGCCTTCTGCTCTGAAACCTGGAAAGCTCCTTGCTTCGCTCGTTATTGCGCGGCGTCAGTCCCGCGCAGGCCAAGCGCATCCGCCTCGGCCTCCATCGCGTGAATCACAAACGTAATATGCTCGGTCAGGTCCACTTCCAGACCTTCCGCGCCCTTGATGATCTCCTCACGATTCACGCCGCGCGCAAACGCTTTATCCTTCATCTTTTTCTTGACCGAACTCGCCTCCAGGCCCAGGATACTCTTATTGGGCCGCACCAGCGCCGTAGCCGTAATCAGGCCGGTCAGTTCATCGCAGGCAAAGACCGTCTTAGAGAGCAGATCGTTGCGCGGCAGCCCATGATAATCGTTATGCGCCTGCACCGCGTGGACCACATCATCAGGATAGTTCTGCTGGCGCAGCAGATCAGCGCCCACCTTGCCATGCTCCTCCACGCTCGGGTGCCGCTCGTAATCAATATCGTGCAGCATGCCCGCAATGCCCCACCTGTTCTCATCTTCGCCAAACTTGCGGGCATAGGCGCGCAAGGCTGCCTCCATCGCCAGGCCATGCTTGACCAGACCTTCATTCTGGTTCCACTCGGTAAAGAGGCGAAACGCCTCGGCTCGATCTAACGCCATCAAAAGACCTCCAACCAATCTGTTTCACCGCTTGCCAGGAGCCTGAGACTCCTGGCGTTTCTTGTATTGTACCAGGGCAGGGTTCGGGGCAACATCCCTGCGTTGCTGGCGGCGGTCATGGTAAGTCTCATGCTATAATCCACCCTGGAAGGCGCGCAGCCGCCACAGTGCCTCAGCAATAGACCAGTTACTCAACGGCGAGGAGATATATCCCCGTGTCAGACTATGTGAAGGTTGCTTCTGTCTCAGACCTGGCTCCTGGTGAAATGACCCTGGTAGAAGTGGATGGAGAACTCATCTGCCTGGCAAACGTCAATGGCGCCTTCTACGCGATTAGCGATGAATGTACCCATGTTGGCGGAGCTTTGAGCGATGGGGAATTGGAAGGATACACCGTTACCTGCCCCGTACACTTCGGCCAGTTTGATATTCGCACTGGCGAAGTCCTCCAAAGTCCTCCACGCGAGGATGCCACAACCTTTGATGTCAAAATCGAGGGAGAGGATGTCCTCATTGCCAGGCCGGAATAAGCTGGGAACCAGAAAGTGCAAGATCAATGGAAGTGCGCGAGATTTCTGACCGCGCGCAATGGGATAACTTCGTCTCCCAGGCGCAGACCGGCCATCTGATGCAGTCCTATCAATGGGGCGAACTGATGCAGCGCGACGGGCGGCGCATCATGCGCCTTGGCGCGCTCGAAGCAGGCCAGCTTGTGGCAGCGGCGCAGGTCCAGTTTGCGACCATACCCTACGTGAAGGCGCCCTGGCTCTATGTCTTGCGCGGCCCGGTCGTGGATGACCCGGCATCGCCCGCCCTGTCGGCCATCATCAATGAACTCCATCGAATCGCCCGCCGCGAGCGCGCCGCCATGCTCAAAATCGAACCTCACGTAGAAGAGGGTACGCCAGGCTGGCGCGAGGCGCTGAAAGGGCTGGGCTTTCAGACCAACCCGATCCCCGCCCATGTGCGTCGAAGCTGGCTGCTGGATATACGCCCTCCCGAACAAAAGCTCCTGGCCGGAATGAAACGCTCCTGGCGCTATAACATCAAGGTTGCCGAGCGCGGCGGCGTTCAGGTGCGCACCGCCTGCGCGCCAGAAGATATGGAAGCCTTCTATCGCATGTATCAACAGACCAGCCAGCGTGACGATTTCACCATCCTGCCGCTCAAGCACTATACCAACATCCTCGAACTCTTTGCCGACGACGCGCGCCTCTTCCTGGCAGACTACGCGGGTGAGCCGCTGGTAGGACACCTGCTCATTCGCTACGGCGCGGGCTGCTGGGATATGTTCGGCGCAACAGCCGAAGCGCATCGCAATCTCAAGCCCGGCTATCTGCTCCACTGGAAAACGTTTTTGTGGGCCAAAGAACAGGGGTGTTCACTCTATGATTTTCGCGGCATCCCCGAAGTGTTGGAGCCAGGCGAAGAAATGTGGAACGTCTACGAATACAAGCGCGGCTTTGGCGGCTTCTCGCGCTTAAGCCTGGCAACCCACGATTATATCTATCGCCCGCTGCTCTACTGGCCGGTCACGCTGGCCGCGCGGGCGCGCGTCAACTGGCGACGCCGCCAGCGAAGACGCTGGGAATTGCAACGCGCTCAGCGCGGAGAGAGCAGGAAATCAGAAGAGAAGACCGCCGAAGAGAAAGAAAAAGAAGCGGCTGAACCTGTGGGAGAAGGGCCAAAACACTAACCCGGCGGCGCTGGCTGGCGCTGGTCTGAAACTTGCACGCCATGAAAGGCAGAGCGCTCAGGCCACAAGAGAGAGGAGACCTCCCAATGCAGCCAGCGCCAGACCCAAACCAGGCGCCTGCCGACCCATCAACGATACCGACAGTGCCTCTGGCCCCACAACCAAAGCCGCTCATCCCCCAGCAGCAGGGGGTAGCGGGGGGCCGGGGCCTTATGCCAGTTCAATCAACCATCCCCCCCGATCCCTACGAACCACCACCGCTGCCCGTGAAGCAGGGACAGGCCGGTTCTGTATCAGAAACACTCGAAACCGTAGAAAACCAGCAGACCACCGAAGAAGAAACCTTCTACAGCACCGAAGTAGACGCGCCGCCCTCGCCCAGCCAGCGGATGCGGCGCATCAGCAAAACGATACGCTTCATCTTTATGGTGATAGAAATCGTGCTGGCGCTGCGTTTTTTCTTGAAGCTGATAGGCGCCAACCCGGCCAGCCCGTTTGGCGCTTTTCTCTTCGGGCTGACCGATCCCCTGACCGGCCCATTCGAGTCTTTGCTCGTCAACCCACAGATTGGCGCTGGTGAGGTCGAATTCACCACCTTGCTGGCGCTGATCGTCTATCCCGTCTTTGGTTGGATCATCATACGCGGCATCCAGCTCATGTTTTATCGTGAGCAAGGCGGCCAGCGAATCTTTCGCCAGAAACGGCAAACCAGCCACGACGGCTTTTAAGCGTCTCCGCCCAACGGCGCGCAGAGCTTCAGCGCCCTGGCGCCTCAAGCATCTGACGCAAAAAGGCCAGGAGCGCGTGAAACTGCTCCTCAGTAAGCTGCCCCAGCAGTGGCGCGGTTTGCTCACTGCGGCTGTTCCCTATCGCTTCCATATCCAGGCGCGCTGGCCCACGCATAGCCGCCGCCCGGCACAGAATCTCGATATTCATATTCAGAGCCGTCGCAATGGCCGCCAGCGTCTCAACGGTTGGTGAACGGCGGCGGTCAGAGCGAGACGTAATATAGCGACTGAGCGCCTCGCGCGAAACGCCTGAGCGCCGCTCCAACTCAGAATAAGAGCGGCAGGAGGAGGTAGCCTCCGCAAAGCGGTGTTCAATCAGGTGGCCCAGCGGATTGCGCGTAGATTCGGAGCGCCGCCCCGAACTACTTCCTCCACCAGCGCCCAGATCAGCCGGAGCGCCGATCCTTTGACTATACGAATGATCAGAACTTATTGAATGACCAGATGGCCCAACATGAGAATACATCCTTTGGATACTCCTCTAGCCTGGCATGAAGAAGATGCCTGCCACCGGCAGAGCAGGTGGGCATGGGGAAAATGCACAGCGAGTATGTGCCTCGCAGTGTAGCAGAGATAGGACCGAGATACAACAACCTGAAGACCTTTTTGGAGACGCTTTCTGTAGCTATTTAGACCCACGAAACACCCTTCCATCATTATATCTCTTTTATCGTTTTTCAGTTGCTCACTTCCTTCATGGTTCCACCAGACATGAGATGTCGGCAAGCGAAGCGTGTTACTTGTAGCGCCGCCATCCTGGCGGCCAACGCTGCGCCAGGGCGAGCGTTCGCCCCCCAGGCCACCGGACCAACAGGCCAGCGTTGAGCCGCCGAGACGGCGGCGCTACCAGCGGCAACCCCCGATCATTGGTGGAACCTTGCTTCATAGACGCCTTGACTGATTTTGCCCGCCAGTCCTATAATGAGGGGACTCGACCTGCATATCTTCCTGATCTGGTAACGCCTATGGAATCTGATCATACTGAAATGGACCCGCCTGCTCTGGCAGCGTCGGCCCTGGATGGGAACCAAACGCCTGCCCTGGATGGCAAGAAGGCGTGGAACAGCGCCATCGAGCAGGAATGGAGCGAACACAGCGCCACCGCCTGGGCGCTGGCGCACGTCATCCATCACATCCGCTCGACACCGCTTCCGCCATTCCTCTTGCCAGAACAACAGCGCCATTTCCAAAAAATCATCCTGATGGCTGCCGCGTTGATGGAAGAATGGCAGCGCAGCGAGCGCGATCAGGCGCAGCAGCTTGCTATTGGCAGGCCAGTAACCGGGCTGCCGATGGCAGCCGACCCTGAAGAGCCTGCCGCCGAGCAAGAGCCTGATGAAGCGCGCCAGAACCACACCCTATAACCAGCAAGATATAATACAATGGTTAGGCGGAAAAGACGGGAATAGCAGGAATAGCAGGAATATCGAGGAATAGCATGAGTGACGCTCAGCCAAAAGCAATCGTGTTGCTGAGTGGGGGGCTTGACTCCACCACCACGCTTGCCGTTGCCAAACAAAAGGGCTTCGCACCCTACGCGCTCACCTTCCGCTATGGGCAGCGCCACGAACTGGAGATTGAGGCCGCGCGCCGCGTTGCCGCGCGCCTGGGCGTGAGAGAGCATGTCATCGTCGAAATTGACCTGCGGCTCTTCGGCGGCTCCGCCCTCACCAGCGACCTGGCCGTCCCCAAGGGGCGCGCCCTGGCCGAGATGGGCCAGGGCATCCCCATCACCTATGTACCCGCGCGCAACACCATCTTTCTCTCGTTTGCGCTGGCCTGGGCCGAGGTGTTGGCAGTGAACGACATCTTCATCGGGGTCAACGCCCTGGATTACAGCGGCTATCCCGATTGCCGACCAGAATACATCGCCGCCTACGAGCAGATGGCAAACCTGGCAACCAAAGCAGGAGTCGAGGGCCGCCAGCGGCTGACCATCCACACCCCGCTGATCGAACTCACCAAGGCTCAGATCATCCAGCGCGGGCTTGAGCTAGGGGTTGACTACTCAATCACCCTTTCCTGCTATGATCCCGCGCCCACCGGAGAGGCTTGCGGGCGCTGTGATGCCTGCCTGCTGCGGCTCAAGGGGTTTGCCGAGAGCGGCGGGCAAGACCCCGTTCCCTATCAGCTAGAGAAACAGGCGCCAGCATGAGCTACGCAGTTAAAGAAATCTTCTATACCCTGCAAGGCGAAGGCGCCAATGTCGGGCGTCCGGCGGTCTTTTGCCGTTTCGCCGGATGTAACCTCTGGTCGGGCCGCGAGGCAGATCGCGCCAGCGCCATCTGCACGTTCTGCGATACCGACTTCGTGAACACCAATGGCCCTGGGGGCGGCAAGTTTGCCTCGGCGCGCCCCCTGGCTGAAGCCGTCGCGGCAAAGTGGCCCGCGAACGCCGCGCCACAGGCCCGGCGATTTGTCGTCTGCACCGGCGGTGAACCGCTGCTCCAGCTTGACGAGCCGCTCGTCATAGCTCTACATGATCTGGGCTTTGAGATTGCTATCGAAACCAATGGCACACAGCTTCCGCCGCCTGGCATTGATTGGATCTGTATGAGTCCCAAGGCAGGCGCGCCGCTCGTTCTGCGCGCCGGGCAAGAACTCAAGCTGGTCTTCCCTCAAAAGGGCGCGGAGCCAGAGCGATTCGAGCATCTGGATTTCCAGCATTTCTTCCTGCAACCGATGGACGGCCCCCACCGCCAGGAAAATACGCAGTTAACGCTGCGCTATTGTCTGGAGCATCCTCAATGGCGGCTGAGTTTACAGACCCATAAGCTGCTGGGCATACCCTGAGAGGGGGCGCGCATGGAGATTTTCAAGGAGTTTACCTTTGAGGCCGCGCACCGCCTGCCGCACGTTCCGGCAGACCACAAGTGCGCGCGGCTGCATGGGCATTCTTTTCGCATAGAACTGCACGTGCGCGGGGCGGTGGACCCGGCAACAGGCTGGATAATGGACTTTGCCGACATCAAGCGCGCCTTCCAGCCGCTTTACGACCAGTTGGACCACAACTACCTCAACGAGATCGAGGGCCTCGCCAACCCGACAAGTGAGCATCTGGCCCGCTGGGTCTGGCAGCGGCTGCATCCCGCATTACCAGGGCTATGCCGGGTCGTCGTCCACGAAACCTGCACCTCCGGCTGCATCTACCAGGGAGAGGACGACTGACCGTTCTTCATCCCTGGGCTTGCTGCGCGGCCTCTGGCGTCTGCGCATACGTCGCGTCAACGGTGATCGAAATGCCGCCGCGCACACTAAACGCGCCGGTCACATGGCAGGAGACCGGCTGCAACGCCTTCACCAGATCATCGAGAATCTGATTCGTCACCTGCTCGTGAAAGACGCCTTCTTCCCGATAGGACCACAGGTACAACTTGAGCGATTTAGACTCCACGATGCGCTGATCGGGGATGTAGCGGATGGTGATCGTCGCAAAGTCCGGCTGCCCCGTCATGGGGCAGACACAGGTAAACTCCGGGCAGACCAGCGTGACCGTATAGGGTCGGCCAGGGTGCTGGTTAGGAAACGTCTCCAGTTTGCGCACTGGCTGGCGCACCTCGCGCCCCAGCAGGGTCAAATCTTTGGTTAGCTCCTCATTCGTTTTATCGCGTTTTGTCGCTTTTGTCGTCTTCTTGGGCATAGCCTGACTCCATTTCGCCTCATCAAAGCGTTCGTTGGGATACATAAGCGCACAGGGTATTGTATCTTGGCTCAGCCCCTCCAGGCAAATGAGGCGCGAGGCTCCTTTGCCGGTTATACGCTGTCGCGGTTCCACCACCTATCGGGGGGACGCCACTTGTAGCGCCGCCCCCCTTCGGGAAGGGCCGCTTGCCTCGCCTGGGCCTCGGCATTCTCGCTCCCGTTGGTCGCTCGCGCGTCCCTTCCAGGCGGCTCAACGCTGGCCTGTTGGTCCGGTGGCCTGGGGGGCGAACGCTCGCCCTGGCGCAGCGTTGGCCGCCAGGATGGCGGCGCTACAAGTAACACGCTTCGCCTGGCAACACCTCGTGTCTGGCGGGAACCGCTTGCCGCTCTCAGGCCAGATGCGCTATACTAGGTGTTGGTTGGCAGCGCCTGTGATGAGCGGCCAATCAGGAGAGACTTGCGCCAACACCGCGCCGGTGATGCTCTGCATGCAGGCGCGCGACGATAGCAAGAGCCTCCCAGGCTCTCGAACAGCCTCCGCAGGAGGCGCCGATTACAACACAGCGCGGCAATCCGCGCGAGGAGCAAGTGCCGATGCAGACAGCATCTTCCAGCACGATCACCCCCCACACACATCACCGCAAGGTACGTTCTATCCACTATACCCTGAGCTACACGCTCCAGGGGCAGGAACACGGCACAGATAGCGCGGTCCTCCTTCTGCATGGGCTGCCCGGCGATTCGTTCTCCTGGCGGCGCATTGCGCCAGTACTCGCTGCCAGGCGCGCCGTCTACACCTTCGACATGCTCAGCTACGGCAAATCAGACCATCCCTGGCCTGCCGATGTCTCCATCTGGGGGCAGGCGGATGTCCTGGCCCCTTGCCTGCGCACGCTCGGCCTCTCCAATATCGTGCTGGTCGGCTATGATGTTGGCGGAGGCGTGGCCCAGGTGCTGGCGACCCGCATGGCAGCCGAGCGTATCAAGGCCATCGTGTTGATTAGCACTACCTGCTATGCCCAGGCTTTCGCCGATAACTGGCCGCTGCCGGATATGAGCCAGCGCCAGGAGTACGACGCTCCACGCCGTACCACCAGCGAGCAACTGCTCGCAGACTTCAAGGCCACCTTTCCCAGGGGCGCGGCCAATCCCAAGGCAATCACCTCTGATATTCTGGAGCATTACCTCGCGCCCTGGACCAGCGAGGTTGGCAAAGAAAACCTCTTCCAGCACATTCGCAAGCAGCTTCCAAACTACAGTATGTCTGTGGCCTCCGATATGAAATGGGTGAACAAGCCTGTTCTCATCATCTGGGGCGAAAAAGACGAGGCGCTATCCCCCGCCTATGCTGAGCGCCTGCACCGCGATATTCCCGGATCGCGCCTGTCGCTGCTGCCCGACACCGGGCATCTTGTTCTGGAAGAAGCGCCCGATGCCGTTGCGCGCCTCATCGGCGATTTCATCGCGGGCCTCTAATATCACAATCCTGTTGCATGCTTGCGGCTTCGACTTGTAGCGCCGCCTTCCAGGCGGCTTGTCGTCTAGCCGCCTGGAAGGCGGCGCTACAGGTACAACGCTCCGCTTCATGCGGATGTGATATAACCCCTAAAAGCTGTAATAAAGGTTATAGCTGCCGTCTAAACGCATCGGCCCCGCTCCCCTGACCAGAGGGGAGCGGGGCCGATATAATTTTCTTTGCGCGCAGGTTTGTGCGCAGCTAGGATGCCAGGGGTTGCTCAAGGTGTCTGGAAAGCCGGATATAGTCTTCCAGGGCGCGCATATAGAGGCGGCCCAGGCGTTCCAGCGCGTGATCGGGTTGGCCGCGCTGCTCGGCCTGCGCCAGATCGTACCATAACTGCTGCACGCGCCGTTCAGCGCACTTCAGTTCAGGATGAGAAGCGGTTGTCCCTGGCATACTCTTCCCCGATCTAGCAACTAGCTGGCGCGCCGCGCGTTGTTATACTCGCGGCTCAGTTGGCGGATCAGCGCGCCCGCGCCCGTAAAGGTCAGGACATTGGGAGCGGGTTCTTCGCGGCCAAGCGCCGCGCAGAGCTTGCGAATGCTGATAAGCTGCTGCTCATTGGCGGGCGGTTCCCCATCGGCCTCTGCCTGTTCACCCATAGAGGCTTCTGGCGCTGCTGTGGCCTTCGCAGGAGTACGCGCCGTCTCGCCTGTTCCGGCGCGGCCAGGGCCAGAGGATGGCCCGCGAGTCGGGCGCTCCACAGGGCTATCTACGATGCGCTGCTTCTCGTCCAGTTCGGGCGCAAATTGTGTTCCAAAGGACAGACCAGCGAGCGCACGACCAAGCGCCTTCGTGGCCGCTTTCTCGTAGTAGTCATTGAAGTCCGCCCGCGTCTCGGACCCTTCGCCGGTAGCGACACGCCCGCAGACATCCAACTCCACGCCGCGAATGTTCACATGCCGCCAGGTCTCGTCTTTGCCGTCCCAGGCAATCGTGAAGAACTTGGCAAAGCCATTCTGACGATCATGATCCAGTTCGACGGTGACATATCCCGCGCGCGAGTCTGTCGCCTGATGAAACCAGACCAGCCGCCAGCGCACCGGCAGATAGTCTTTGCCCTGTATCCGTAAAAGATGGTCATTTGGGTTGAAGTCTTTGATTTGTTCCTGACTCGCCATGTTCTGCTTCCTCCTGCCCGGTATGCCCGACAGTACTAGAAATCTTGTTCTAATTTTATCACCTGTATCCTGCTCTGTCAAACCAGGCGGCTAGCCGTTAGAGTCGCTTGCTGCCTATGCTCGCGCTCGCCATATCATTCTTTTTTTGGGGGGCAAAAACGGAGTTTCTACAATGGCGTTTCCACATAAAAACGCCTGATAAGACGCTGACGGCGCAGCAGTGTTCACTTGTAGCGCCGCCCCCCTTCGGGAAGGGCCGCTTGCCTCCCCCTGCGGGGAGCGGCCCTTGCGGGAACTGGGCCTGCGGCCTGGGCTGCTTGCCTCGGCTGGGCCTCGGCACTCTCGCTCCCGTTGGTCGCTCGCGCAGCCCAGTTCCCGCATTCTCCCTCGCTGCGCTCGGTCGCGGGCCGCTGCTATGCCTCGTCGAGCGAGAGGTCCTCGCTCCCGTTGGTCGCTCGCGCGTCCCTTCCAGGCGGCTCAACGCTGGCCTGCTGGTCCGCTGGCCTGGAGGGCGCACGCTCGCCCTGGCGCAGCGGTGGCCGCCAGGATGGCGGCGCTACAAGTGGAAGCCGCAAGCATGCAACAGGATTTGAGAGTATAGCAACTTTGCCTGAAGAAAAGTCGTCTAAAAAGATGCAAGGAGCACCACGATCTTACGCTTAGAGGAAGCGTTATCAGTCTGCTATTCGCCTGAAGGGGTGTACTATGTCAAACCTGCATCACCACTTCTCAATGCGCAGCTTTGTAATTCGCTCTTTTTCTCCGCTCAGCAAACCCGGCTGGAAAGCGATCTTGCTGCTGCTCTTATGCGGGCTGCTCACGCTCGGCACGAGTCAGAGCGCCACCGCGGCAGCGGCGTCCATACCCTATATGCACCCCTTCTTTGCCCGCTTCACCCCCTCGGTGACGTATGAGCAAGCGCTTCGCCTGGTTACTGATCTGGGGCTGCAACCGGCTTTTGACTGCGCAATCTGGCAGCCAATGGGGCAACAAGACGCCTTTGCTAAAGAACACCGGCTGCTCATAGCGCCTGCCTATCTGATGGCGCCTGATGATTGGTTTGTGCGGCTCCAGCAGACTGCCGGGGTAGAGACGGTGGTAGAAGGCTTCCCTACCATTGCGGGCTACACCCCGCCGACTTCCGTCCCTGCCGATGCGGTCTATACCTGTCCATCTCAAGGGACCGCCCCGCTGAACTCCGGCGAAGCAGGAACCTTTGCGCAGATCAGCTTTGCCTCTCCCCAAACGACCTATGACCAGGCGTTATTCGATGTCAGCGACATCGGCCCTCAGCTTGCTGATCCCTGTTATGAGCAAAGCCAATTGCAACGATTCTCTCTACCCTGGCATCCAATGGGGCAGGCGGATCGTTTCGCTCAGAGCAGCACGCTCATCGTCCAAACCAATAAGCAGGTCACGTCGGCCCAATGGCGATACCAACTGCGTGCGCTCCCAAATGTCATAGCAGTCGAAACGCTCGCGCCGCCCTCCTGGTGCTGGACTCCCATCCTGATCGCTCTTGTGGCGTTCGGCGCGCTGAGTATCGCGGTGCTGGTCGCTGTCTTCTGGGTGGTTTGGAGGAGGAGATCAAGGCGCAGAGGAGGTATTAGCGATCCAGCCGCTGGGTGAGTCGCCGGGTTTTCTGGCTGATCTCCTTGACTATGGTTTCCGCCGCGCCGCCGCTGGCCTGGCCCTGCGCCAACTGGCTGAGCGCCGCCTGGGTTTCGGGGTCCAGATTCGCCAGCACATTGGGGGCCAGGCGCGTCGTCACTTTTCCTGTCTCACGATATTCATCCAATGCGCGCGTCACCAGCCGATGGGCGCTGGCTTTCTCCGCCATATTCATCACCTCCGCGTTCACCGCCTGCGCCTGCGCCGCATCGGCGACGTACTCGACGAGTACATCCGCTGCTACGGTTTCGTTAAAGAAGCCCAGATTCGGCACATCATACGCTACTTCCGCGCGCGCCAGCCGGAAACTGCCTGGCCGCTGTGCCAGCGCCATCAATTCGATCAACACGGCCTGCGGCGCGCCGCGCTCAATATCTCCCAGGGGGACCAGCGCCCGCCGATCAGAAAGGCCCGACTGGCCCAGATCGCTAATCAACGGCAGCGTTTTGATGACGCGGCGCGGCGTCACCCCAGCGGGCAAGTCCAGTGTCAGCGTCGCGTTGCGCACCGCCACCGCCGCCGCGCTCTGAAACTGCTGCTGAAACATCGTCAGCGCATCGGCAGGCTCGCGGATAAACTCCGCCGGTTGCCCTCGGCTGCGCGCGCCCACTTCGTCGAGCAGCTTCTCGTTCCACTCTGATCCCACGCCCATCGGATGAATGGGGATCGCCAGAATACGGGCGCTGTCGGCCAGTTCCAGGCATTTGTTCCGGTTGGAAGTGCGCCCGTCCGTCAGCAGCACCATGCGCGTGACGACATGCGGGCTATGGCGCTTCTTCAGTTCCTCCAGGCCAAGCGCCATGCCCCGCGCCATCTGTGTGCCACCGCCTGTGCGCAGGCCCGCGACCAGCGTTTGGATCGCCAGCTTATTGCTGGTCGGCTGCGCGGGGACAATCACCTTGCCATTGCCCGAAAACGAAACCACCGAAACGATGTCATCCGGCAGCATCTGATCGATCAGGATGCTGACCGCTGTGCGCACCGCTTCTATTTTCTTTCCGCTCATCGAGCCAGAAGTATCGAGGACAAAGCAGAAGTTCAAGGGGAAGCGCGCCGCCTGGATGGCATCCGTCGCCTGCACCGTAGCCAGGACATAGGTAAGCTGCCCAGCCGCTGAAACGGCTATGCGAGGTCGCCCTACCTGGCAATGCAGGTGCAGCGCCGGAACATGCGCTTCGCCCTCACGAGCATGGCCGCCTCCTCCAAATGGCATAGTAATGTCTCCTCAGTTCTTTCAAGGCGCGCGCTTTTTCGCCTGCCGTTGGGGTTTGCGCTTGCCGCTGTCGAGCGGATCGCCTTCTTCCATACGCTCGGTCATACGCCGGGCGCGCGTATTGATGCCCTTCATCACCGCCGACGCCTGCTCAGGGGCAACCTGTCCGGCCATCAGTTGCTCCAGTTGCGCGCGGGTCAGGTCGTCCAGCATGGCTGTTGCGTTCTGAGCCATGCGCACCGTCGAGTGTCCGGTGCGCCGGTATTCATCGAGCGCGCGGTTCACCAGGCGATACGCATTGGCGCGCTGGGCATAGGCCATGACCGTCTCATCAACTGCCGCCGCCTGCGCTGGATCGTTCACAAAGGCCACCAGCATATCCTGGCGCATGCTCTGTTTCATCAGGCCCAGCAAGGGTATATCATAGGTCAGTTCAATCTGGGCGATGCGAAAGTGTCCGGCGGTGCGTGGCTCGATCAACAACTCAAACAGCACGCCCTGTGTGGCTTCACGCGGTAGATCGCCCAGGGAGACCTCGATCTTCATCGAGTGCAAGACCGCTTCGCCCAGGTCATCCACGATGGGCAGCATACGCACCGCGCGACGCGCGGCCACCCCTGGAGGCAGGCGCAAATGCAGCATGGTGTTGCGCACCGCTATCGCCGCAGCAGATTGGGCCTGCTGTTGAAAGATACGTAACATATCTGCCGGTTGTTGCACGAACTCTGCGGGCATGCCGCCGCTGCGCTGGCCCAGATCATCGAGCAGCATCTCATCCCAGTTTGCGCCCAACCCCAGCGGATAGATGCCGACCCCCCAGGCGCGCGCCTGGTCGGCCACGTCGCGGCATTCGGCCTCGTCACCCGATGTACGGCCATCGGTCAAGACCACCAGGCGGCTGACCACATCCGGGCGCATATATTTGCTGAGTTCTTGCAAGCCGCCGCGCAAGCCCTCGGACATCTTTGTGCCGCCCCAGGCGCGCATCCCATCCACCGCAGCTTTGATGGCTTTTTTATCCTGCACCGGCTGGGCAGGCACAATTACATCCGCTTTGCCCTTGAACGACACCACTGAAAGACAATCGTTTGGCCCCAGCGCATCAACCAGCAGGCCAACGCCTTCTTTTACGGCCTGAAGGTTGGCCCCGCGCATCGAAAAGGAGCGATCAAGCACCAGCGCAAAGTTCAGCGGAAAGCGCAGCGCCTGCAAAGACTCCGCAGGACGCACCAGCGCCAGAATATACGCCACCTGCCCCTCGCTCGTCACCGGCATTGCTGGTTTGCTTATCTGGCATTGCAGCAGTACCTCGCCTGCCATAATCCGGCCTCCTTTCAGGGTGGACGCCCTCATTCCCACCGCTTTCTGCCTGTTCCACCACCGCCGCTCATTATCGGCTCTCTTCAGTATATGCCACCGGACAGTACTGTCAACGGTAAAAATACCGCCAGGAGTCGTTACTTACCTATGAACTACCTCATAGCCAGGCTGTGGTAATGGACCCTTGACGGGCTGCCGCTCTTATGAAACAATAGGCAGGCAGATGTAGAATAGCGGCCACGATCAATGTCGTGAAGGGAGGGCAGCGAGGGAGCCAGGTTGCTCATCGGCCCTGGGGCACTCGCATCACTGTTATGCAGACACGTATGCTCGTCGCAACGGTGAGAGATCGCAACGAGCGTATCTCTCGTGATTTACAGCTTCCGGGGGATACGCCTATCGCACAACTGATCCCCCAACTAATTACCACCATGAGCCTTCCCGCGCGAGACCAGCAAGGCAAGCTGCTCCCTTATGCGCTCATCCTGCGCGACAACGGTTATATTTTGCCCGACGATCAAACGCTGATTTCCCTGGGCATTGCGTCGGGGCGCATCCTGCTCCTGGTGGTACCCACCCCCGACGAGCGTCTGCGCTCTACAAAAGTGCGCAGTGTCGTGGCGGCGCCAGCGGCTGCCCCACTTCCCAGTACGGTTGGCGCGGCGGTTGCGGTCGGCGATGCGCCGCTGGCGGGGATTACGTTCAACCGTCCGCCGCGCATCCGCGTTCATTTGCCCGATGAAGAAGTGCTGCTTCCTAAGCCTCCCACGACGCCCTCTGGTAGTCGCAGGCTTGACGTTGTGGCTTTGATCTTCCCAGTCTTTCTCTTTGGTATTCTGGCAGTTCTGCTCCTTGTGGTCATCCCTAAAGTCTTACCACAGCAGAACTTCTTCAGCCCGATCTTTCTGGTGTATATGGGCGTGTTTGCTCTGCTCAACCCGGTCGGGCAAATGCTGAGCTTCTGGGTTGAGCGGCGGCGGATTCGCAAAGAGCAGCGCGAGCAGGAAGAAGATTATCGGCAGCTTCTGGCGAAGCTGCGCTCGAAACTGGACGCGCAGCGCATCGAACAACACCGGGCGCGGCGGGCCTCCTCCCCCAGCGTGCGCAAGCTGCGCAGCCTGGTTGATGAGCGTATCCATCTTTGGGAGCGGCGGCCAGACGATGACGATTTCCTGCACCTGCGCATGGGCAAAACAACGCTGCCCTCCACGGTGAAAGTCAAAGCCCCCGACGCTGGCGATAACTCCGAGCTTCAGAATGAGGCTGAGGCGCTGGCGAAAGAGTTTGAGTACGTGTCCGATGTCCCGATCACTTTGCCATTGCCGCAGCTTGGCTCAGTCGGCGTCACGGGCGCGCGCGGGCCAGTAGTAGACTTTGCCCGCGCGCTGGTCTGCCACCTGGCGGTGCATCATTCGCCCGACGAGGTGCGTATCCTGGGCATCTATCCCTATGAGCAGAGCCGGGAATGGGAATGGCTCAAGTGGATGCCACACACCAATCACTTCAGGCCAGGCGCGCAAAATAAGATGCTGGCCTTTACCCCGGACCAGATCGAAGAACTGCTCAACGAAGTGACGGAGGAGATCGGCAGGCGCGAGGCCCGCAAAGAAGAAGAGAAAGATGGCGGTGAGGTTGAGTCGCAGTTGCCCTACCTGGTCCTGCTGGTTGATGATTATAACCGGGTGCGCGATCATGTCGGGCTTTCGGAAGTGCTGCGTCACGGGCGCGGCCTCAATCTCTCGGCTATTGTGCTGGTGGACAGCCGCCAGGATATTCCTGGCGACTGCGGCGCGATCCTGGAAGTCCCCTCTTACGAGCAGATGATTTATTCCGTTGCCGGAGCGGAGGGCGAAGTCAAGGACCAGATTGCGCCTGATCGCGTGGATCGCGGCACCGGCGAAAACATCGCCCGCAGCCTGGCGCCCATCCGCGTGAGCGGCTCACAAGGCCCAGGCAACATCAAGACCAGCGTGCGCCTGCTGGATTTGCTCAACCTGGAAGCGGCGGATCAACTGGAGCCGCGTACCTGGTGGGGCGAGCAGCCACGCTTTGGCCGCCTGACAGTGCCTATCGGGGAAAAGAGCGGCGGCCCGCTGCTGCTTGATCTGACCGATACCGCGCATGGCCCACATGGGTTGGTGGCGGGAACCACCGGCTCCGGCAAAAGCGAACTGTTGCAGACGCTGATTGCCGCGCTGGCGGTCACACACCATCCGCACCTGATTAACTTTGTGCTGGTTGACTTCAAGGGCGGCAGTGCCTTTAAGGATTTTGAGAATATCCCCCATACCGTCGGTATGGTCAGCGACCTGCATGGCCGCCTGGCAGAGCGGGCGCTGGTTGCGCTCAAAAGCGAACTGAAGCGGCGCGAGCACATTTTGCATGAAGCCAATGCGGTCAATATTACTCAGTACCAGGCGATGCGCGCCCGCGATCCCAACGCGCTGCCGCCTATGCCGAGCCTGCTGATCGTGATTGACGAGTTCGCCGAACTGGCAAAAGAACTCCCTGAGTTCATGGGCGGTCTGATTAGTGTTGTGCAGAAAGGCCGAAGTCTGGGTGTTCACCTGATCCTGGCGACCCAACGCCCCGCGGGCGTTGTCAGCGCCAATATCTGGTCGAACGTAAAGTTCCGTATTTGTCTGCGCGTGGCTTCGGTTGATGACAGCCGCGAGATGCTGGGGCGCTCGGACGCCGCCCTGCTGCCACATAACCTGCCTGGGCGCGGCTATTTCCAGGTCGGGGCAGAGATTTTCGACCAGTTCCAGGTAGCGCGCGTGGCCGGAGCCTACCGGCCAGCCACTCCGCGCGACGCCAAAAAGCAGGCTGAAATCGCCGAACTGACCCGCGCGGGCCACATCCACAATATCGGTTCCGGTAAGTCGGCGCGGGCGGGCGCTGGGGTCGTCACTGATGACCGCAGCGAATTGCAAGTGATGATGACGCAGATGGAGCCATTCAAGGAATCGCTGGGCGCGGCGCTCTTCCGTCCCTGGCCGGACCCTTTGCCTAGTGACCTGACGCTCCCAGATATGTTCCAACTGGCAGGTAAACCAGCCCTCAATGGGACGCGCTGGGAGGCGCGCCCGGCGTTTGGCTGGCTGAACGCGCCTATTGGCTTGCTCGACCTGCCCGCTGAGCAGAAACAAGATGTCTTTATGCTGGACCTGCTGCGCTTTGGCGGCCACGCGCTGATTGCCGGTTCGGCTGGAGTTGGCAAGAGTTTCTTGCTGCGCACCATTACTACTGCGCTGGCGATGACGCATTCGCCCACCGATCTCAATCTCTATCTGATTGATTTCGGTGGGCAGACGTTACGGGTCTTCGAGAAACTGCCCCATGTGGGCGGCGTCTTTAATTCCGCTGATTCGGATCGCATCCGTCGGCTCTTCCGCAAGCTGCGCGGCATCATCGAAGAGCGTAAAGTCCTCTTCCGCGAGCAGCGCGTTGACAGCTTCCTGGCATATCACAATCGCCCCAGCGCGGCCAATCAGCCGCAAAAGCCGCTGCCCGCCATTGTCGTGGTTATTGATAGGTTTGCGGAGTTCCGCGCCGTCCACGAGACCGAGATGCCCGATCTGGTTGCCATCGCCCGCGAGGGCCGAGGTTACGGCATCCATCTGGTCATTGCCGTTGATCGCCCTGGCATCGTACCGAACAATCTGGCCGGAAATCTGGAACTGCGCTATAGCTTGCGACTGGCTGACCCCAACGATTCGCTCATCTTACTTGGTAAAGGCGATGCTACCACGCTCGATCCCAATACACCAGGACGCGGCTTGCGGCGCGGGCGTCGCCTGGAAGAATTCCAGACCGCCCTGCCGGTGGTGGGTGATGGTGATGATGAACAAAGCCAGCAGCTTGAGACGCTGTCGGCGCGGGCGGCCCAGGCATGGAAAGGCACAACGGCAGAATCTATTCAACTGTTGCCCGAATACGTTTCGCTGCCCGACCTGCTTACCCAGGCGCCAACGAATGGGCAGACTCCCAAGACCGAAGGATTGCGCGTTCCCCTTGGCCTGGATGATCTGACGCTCCGGCCCGTGTGGGGCGAACTCAACCCGGACGCCCAGCATTTCCTGATTGCCGGGAGCGCGGGCAGTGGCAAGACCGCTCTGCTGCGCACCTGGCTGCTGGGGCTGGCGCAACGCTATTCGCCCGCCGAGGCGCAGATCATTCTGGTTGACTTGCGCCGCACATCGCGCGCGCTGCGATCTCTGCCACATATGAAGGGATATGTGGAGAATGAGGTGAAGCTGAATGAGGTTCTGGAGGGGTTGAAGAAAGAGTTGACCGAGCGCGCCCAGCGGCTGAGTAGCGGGTCATCCTCGAAGACATCGCCGACGCCCATCGTCCTCGTGATTGATGATTTTGAGTTGGTGGCCGCTTTGCCCAAAAATCCTGGCACAGAATTGAAAGATGTCGCCCGCCAGGCGCGCGACCTTGGCCTGCACGTCATTATCGCAGGCAACAACAACGATATTAGCAAGTCCTTTGATCCGCTGACACAGCAGGCCAAAGCCGTTCGATCAGGCATTGTGCTGAGCGCCGACCCCCAGGAGACCCCCCTTCTGGGCGTGCGGCTGGCCGATTTGCCACCAGGACGGGGCGTCTTCGTCCAGCGCAACAGCCGCAACCTGATGCAAACAGCCTTTCTGGAGCCGGAAGCGGTGGGGGTCTGGCTGGCGCAGATTCGCGGCGGCGGTGTCAGTATCAAAGGGTAAGATTGAAACAAGGGACTATGCAAACCGTTGAGCTTATCAAGCGCAAGCGCGATGGTCACGCGCTCAGCGCGGAAGAGATTGAGCGGCTTGTCCGAGGCTTCACTCAGGGCGAGATTCCCGACTATCAATTCTCCGCGCTGCTCATGGCAATTCTCTGGCGCGGCATGAACGCCCAGGAAACCGCCGACCTGACGCTGGCAATGGCGCGGTCCGGCGAACAGTTGGAGGTTCGCCGGACTATCTCGCCAGTGGTTGATAAGCACAGCACCGGCGGCGTGGGCGATAAAGTCACGCTGGCCGTCGCGCCGCTGGTGGCCGCCTGCGGTTTACCTGTTGCCAAGATGACCGGGCGCGGCCTGGGCCATACTGGCGGCACCGTTGATAAGCTGGAGTCGATCAGTGGCTTTCGGGCGGCGCTCTCGCGCGAGGAGTTCTGGTCCATCCTGCGCGCCCATCAGCTGGTCCTTGCCGGACAGTCGAACGACCTGGTGCCTGCCGATGGCAAGATATACGCGCTGCGCGATGTCACCGGAACGGTTGACAGCATCCCTTTAATCGCTTCCAGCATCATGAGCAAGAAGCTCGCTATTGGCGCTTCGCATCTGCTGTTGGATGTCAAGGTTGGTTCGGGCGCGTTTATGAAGACGATCCCAGACGCAGAGGCGCTGGCGCAGACGATGGTAGAGATCGGCACGCGCGCAGGCGTGCAGACGGCTGCGGTGATCTCGGCGATGGACCAGCCCCTGGGGCAAGCCGTCGGCAACGCCCTGGAACTGAGGGAGGCGATCCACATCCTCCAGGGCAAGGGGCCAGCAGATGTAACTGCCCTCTGCCATCACGAGGTGGCGAGCCTGCTGGAGATGACGGGACTCGCTGCCAACCGAGAAGAGGCCGAGGCCAGCGTGCGTCAGGCCATCAGCACTGGCGCCGCGCTTGATAAACTGGCAGCAGTGATAGAGGCGCAAGGTGGCGACGCGCGTCAGGCGCAAGAACCGGCTTTGCTGCCAGCCGCGCCGATACGGATACCGCTGCCAGCCTCGCGCGCAGGCTATATCGCGGGGATTGATGCCGAGCGCGTCGGGCTGGCAGCCATGAAGCTGGGCGCCGGACGTTTCAAGAAGGGCGATCCTATCGATCACGCCACCGGCCTGCTTCTTTTCGCCAGGATTGGCGATCAGGTGGAGGCTGGACAGCCGCTGCTTGAGATTCACGCGCGCACCGAAGCCCAGGCGCAGGCGATTCAGGCCGAACTTCTCAGCGCCTATGGCTGGAGCGATGAGCCGGTTTCGCCTGGCCCATTGATTTACGGCGAAATCTCCAGCGGGGCAGGCGCTTTTTAGCCAGCCGCTTGTTACGCTGCTCTCAGCCACACGTCGGGCATTTCTGCGAGAGAAATGCCCGACGTGCTTTGCTTCTCGGCAGGTGATGCTGACCGGCAAAATGGCGCTATTTTGTTACAGAGCATTGCTGGTTATGACACAATTCTGACATACATAAAGGCTATACTCAAAGCAAGGCTTTACTCAAGGAGCCGCAACGGAAGAGAGAACGGGAGTGAACTCTCACCATTTGATCATCCATATTCGACACAGAGAGGCGCACATGACTTATCCAGGCAGCAATCAGCAGCTTCTGGCGGCGGGGGGATTCTTTAGCGTTGCTCGCCAGAAGCAGACCTATCTCAACATCCTGTATTTGCTGAGCGCCTTTCCGCTTGGCATCGTGTACTTTGTTCTGCTCATTACCGGGCTATCCATTGGTGTTGGCACACTCATCATCTGGATCGGCATCCCCATCCTGCTGCTGACGATCATCTTGTGGCAAGGTCTCGCCAGTTTCGAGCGCCTGCTGGTCAGGGGCTGGCTCCATGTGCCCATCCCATTTATGAAGGACGCGCGCCTGGCTGGCATGCCCTGGACCAGGCAGTTCATGGCCCGCCTGCGATCCCCAGTGACCTGGACGAGCCTCTTCTATCTTTTCGTGGAGTTCCCTTTTGGTATCTGCTCATTCACCCTGGTCGTCGCGCTGCTGACGGCCTCGCTCAGCCTCATGTTCGGTTGGCTCGCCTATCTGATCAATACCATGATTTATAATGCCATTGGCGGCGGTTACAACTCCTACGAGTTCTTTGTGAAGATCAATGGGCAGATAGAGCCGGGGGCCATCGCCCTGTTCCTGTTCCTGGCGGTGCTGGGCGTCTTTGCCACGCTGGCCTCGCTGCATGTGCTGAACGGCATTGCCTACGCCTGGGGGCTATTCGCCCGTTTGATGCTTGGCCTGCGCAATACCGCCATGCAGCTTGCGGAGGCCAGGGCCATCGCCGCGCAGGAACATGCCAAGGCGGAACGCTCGGAGCAGAGCCGCCGCGAATTAATTGTGAACGTCTCGCATGAACTGCGCACGCCTATCGCCAGCATTCGCGGCCATGTCGAGTCTTTGCTGATGGCACATGAAGATCGGTCTGCCAGCGCATCAACCGGGTCTGGACAACAGGGCTACCTTGAAATCGTTCAGCGGGAAACCGAGCGGTTGAGCGCCCTGGTTGATGACTTACTCTCCCTGGCCCGCGCTGAAGCGGGAGAACTGCGCCTGGACATCACACCCGTTGCTATTGATGAGATTGTCGAGGAGACGTATCAAACGATGGCCCCGCTGGCCCGCCGCGAGCGGCAGGTCACGCTGACGCGCAGCATCCCGCCTGGCCTGCCGCTGGCGCTGGCTGATCGCCAGCGGCTGACGCAGGTGCTGCTCAATCTGGTGCGCAATGCTATCATGTACACGCCCGCAGGCGGCATTGTCTCCATCTCGCTCGAACGGGCCGACAACAACCAGCTTGCGCTGACCGTTGCCGATACCGGCATCGGCATCCCGCCGGAAGACCTGGAACGTGTCTTCGAGCGGTTCTATCGGACCGATGCCTCGCGGGCGCGATCAACCGGCGGCTTTGGCCTGGGGCTGGCAATTGTGCGCGATCTGGTCAACGCGATGGGCGGCTCGATCAGCGCGGAAAGCGCGGTTGGCGAAGGCACCCGTTTTCGCCTGCTGCTGCACGGTGTTCCTTCGGCAGCAGCCCCACAAAGCGAGCGGTAGAGCAGCTTGGGAGAAGCGAGGGCCGTAAGATGGCAACGATTCTGGTCGTTGAGGACGAGCACGACCTCTGTAACTTAATTCGCACCCAGCTTGAGGCCGAGGGCCATACTGTCTATCAGGCGTTCGATGGACTGAACGCCCTGAGTCTGGTGGAAAGACACCCGCCCCAACTGGTGATCCTCGATTGGATGCTTCCCGGCCTGGATGGGCTGGCTGTCTGCCGCCAGATTCGCCAGAACCATCTCATGCCGATTCTGATGCTGACCGCTCGTTCCGAGGAGGTTGATCGCGTGCTGGGGCTGGAGGTCGGCGCTGACGATTACGTCGTCAAGCCCTTTGGTATGCGCGAACTGCTGGCGCGCGTGCGCGCCATCCTGCGCCGTGTGGCCCTGGATAGTCGCATTCACAGCCCGGCGTCGGAGGCGCAGCGCGCCGAAGCAGGCGTCTTACCTCCCGCGCCAGAGCCAATTGTGCATGGCCCCCTCTCTATTGATCTCGCCAGGCACAGCGTCATGATCAACGGCGACGAGGTTGATGTGACGCCGAAAGAGTTTGATCTGCTGGTCCTGCTGGCCTCCCACCCAGGCCGGGCCTTCAGCCGCGAATTTTTACTGGAGCAAATCTGGGGCTACGAGTACGATGGCCTGGACCGCACCGTTGATACGCAGATCACCCGGCTGCGCAAAAAGCTGGGGCCGCTGAGCGAGAAGCTTGTCACCGTCTGGGGAGTCGGCTATCGCTTCATGCTGTAATAGCCTATCCTGGCGCATGCCTGCAACTTAGACTTGCAGCGCCGCCGTCCCTTTGGGAAGGGACGGCGGCGCTGCAAGTGGCTGCTTACTGCAAAGCTACATACGCATCCGCGAGGGCGGAATGCGCATTGATTCGCGGTATTTGGCGACGGTACGACGGGCAACGAACATGCCTCGCTCCTCAAGCAGAGCCGCCAGTTCCTCATCGCTCAGCGGGTGTTTGGGGTCTTCAGAGTCAATCAGTTCGCGCAGCGTATCTTTCGCGCGCAACGAGGCATCAAAGAAATCGTCGAAGGGGATGGTGCGCCCTTCAGGCAGCAAGACAAACTTATTGGCTGTGGCGCGGCTGATGGTTGATTCGTGCAGTTCAACATGCTCCGCCAGTTCCCCGCGAGTCAGGGGGCGCAGAGAGCGAACGCCTTTTTCCAGAAACTCGCGCTGATATTCCACGAGCGCATCGGAGATCTTTTTCAGCGTCTCCCAACGCTGATGAATACATTCGATAAAGAACTGCGCGCGCGAGGTGTACTGGCGGATGTGTTGGCGGTCCTCTTCGCTGCTTTGCGATGGGTCCAGTGTCGTGATCAGATGCCGATACGTCGGGTTCACGCGGAACAAATATTTTTTATTTTCCACCACCTCAGCCTCAAAGCCGGTCTCGGTGCGACGAATGACCACATCTGGACGCACCAGCGTTGTGCGCACACGGCCTCCAGAGAAATTAGCAGCCGAGGGATCGAAGGCGTGCGCCGGATAGGGGTTGAGATTGGTGCGGATAAATTGCCACGCCGTGCGGATATGCGAACTGGGCACATGGGCTTCGCGGGCGATCTCCATAAAATGACGGTCGGCGAGTCGTGGAAGATAATGAGTCACCAGTTGTTCCGCCAGCGGATGCGGCTTGCCCTGCTCGCGGAACCAGCACAACTGAATCAAGAGGCATTCACGTACATCACGCGCGCCGATCCCAATCGGCTCCTGCATCTGGAGCAGGCTCAGCACACGTTGTACGCGCTCAACCTCCACCCGCAGGATACGCGCAACCTCCTCAACGGACGCTCGGATATACCCATGACTATCTAAGCTGCCAATCAGGTATTCAGCGATGGGGAGATCGCCTGGTTCAACAATGGCTTGCATCTGCCAGAGCAGCACTTCTGCAAGCGAGGCCGTATCTTCTACACGAGCCAGCGGATCAAACTCATCTTCGTCACCCCCCACCAGCCCAGGATCAGCGTAGTCATCCCATTCGAGCGCCCCATCAGCCTGGAGGGTACTCACCGTGCCGCCGCAGGTAGGGCAGATGCCGTCTTTCATCTGCGCTCCACAACGCTGGCACTGGCTTAATTCTTCCATCTCAAACGCCGGGTCTTCCAGCATCTCTTGCGCAATTGACTGCTCCAATTCCTCAGCAGAAAGCTGCAAGATTTTGATGGAGGCGATCAGTTTGGCAGAGATATTGAGCGTCGGCTGTTGCGAAGGAGTCTGACTCTGTTCTAGATACATCGGATTCTTCTCCCATCTGATTGCCGTCTTCCGAATCGCGGTTGCAGATACTCACAGAAGCATCATGAGAGATTGTCCCCGTTTCCAGAATGAGAGATCGCCCAACTTCGAGTATAGCAAATAAGAGCAGCCCGCGCCAGCCCATCCGAGAAAAGGCGCTGTCTACAATTCTACCATTGCTCCCCATTCAGGCGCACAGGGACAAGCCTGAACACCCCCACTGTTCAGGCATCCTTCCCCATAGAGCAAACAGCGTGCCAAAAAATGGCCGAAGAGAGGAGATTTGAGAGGGCAGATCACTATCTCTGGCTACAGCCAGCCGCTGGCCTGCAACGCGAGCCGGGCGGCTTCCTGTTCGGCGCTTTGTTTGTTGCGGCCCTGCCCTCGACCAGCAACCTCATTGCCAAGCAGTGCTTCAACCGTATATTGGCGGTGATGCGCCGGTCCCTCCTCAGCCACAATGCGATAGCTGGGAGTAATCCCAAGATGCTCCTGCGCCAGTTCTTGCAGCAGCGACTTATCATCTTTCAAGCGTCCGGCAGCAATCACGCGCTCCGCTTCTTGCTCCAGCAGGGGCAGCAAAAACTGACGGACGGCTTCCAGGCCGCCATCCAGATAGAGCGCGCCCAGCAGCGCCTCAAATGCGGCGGCCAGCAGCGGATCGCGGCGGCGGCCTCCGCTGCGCTGCTCGCCCCTGCCCATGCGCAGATGGTCGCCCAGGCGCACGCGGCGGGCGAAATCAGCCAGCGTGGGCGCTTTCACCAGAGCGGCGCGGGCATCGGTGAGTTCGCCTTCGCTGAGGGTCGGATGAGCGCGGAAAAGATACTCCGCGCTGAGAAAGCCCAGGATGGCATCACCCAGAAACTCCAGGCGCTCGTTGGGGGCAAGGCTCTGGTTGGGCGTCTCAAACACATAGGAGCGGTGCGTGAGCGCCTCCAGCAAAAGCTGTCGCTGCTGAAAGCGCCAACCAAGGCTCTGCTCAAGCGGATGCCAATCGGCATGCCCAGGGACAGAGGCACTATCCACAGTGGCCTCAACTGCGGGGCCAGCCTCTGATGCTTCAGGTGTATCAGCAGCTTTGCGCTGCTGGTCGGCAGACATGCAGAGCGTTCCTCTCTCCCAGGTTGATGTCTCTCAGATTGGCAAGCGCCTCCAGCCCTCAGACCACCTCGATACCCGCGCCAGCCGTCACCTCGCCAATCAGCCAGCAGGGCAGGCCAGCTTCCTCAAAGCGTTCGCGCAGCGTCGGCCAGGCGGCTGACTCGATGGCAGCGAGCAAGCCGCCGGAGGTCTGCGGGTCGAAGAGCAGGCTGCGCTCAGGCTCCCCCAGATCATCGGCCAGACGGATATGCTCGTTCAGAAACTCTTCGTTGCGGCCAGTGCCGCCAGGCACACAGCCGGCTTCGGCGCAGCGCCTGGCCCCCGGCAGCCAGGGCAGGCCCGCCCACTCAAAGCGCATGCCACCCTCGCTTTGCAGCGACATTTCCCAGGCGTGGCCCAGCAGCCCAAAGCCGGAAATATCGGTGCAGGCATGGACTTCAGACACACGCAGCAGGCGCGAGGCGTCGCGGTTCAGTCTGGTCATGCTGGCAATGGCCGCCTGAAGGTCGGCGTCATCAACCTGATCGCGCTTGTGAGCCGTCGTAATGACGCCGGTTCCCAGCGGCTTCGTCAAGATCAAGACATCACCAATCCTGGCGTGACCCTTCGTAAGAATATGCTGCGGATGCACTACGCCAGTCACCGCCAGACCATATTTCGGCTCTTTATCCGTGACCGTATGCCCGCCAGCGATGACGCCCCCCGCCTCGGCCACTTTATCACTCCCACCGCGCAATATCTCGCTGAGAATCTCCGGCTCAAGTGTATCGGGAAAAGCCACCAGATTGAGGGCAAACAGCACCTCACCACCCATCGCATAGACATCGCTCATCGCGTTGGCTGCGGCAATCGCGCCAAACGCATAGGGATCATCTACGACGGGTGGGAAAAAGTCAGCCGTACTCACCACCGCCTGCTCATCGTTCAAGCGATAAACCGCCGCATCGTCAATGCTGGCAAGGCCGACGAGCAGATCGGGGTGGTTATGTTCCACCGCCTGGGTGAGTGGACGCAGCACGTGCGCCAGGGCCGAAGGCCCCATCTTAGACGCTCAACCAGCGCAGCTAGCGAGCGACGTAAGGCGAATCTGCCTGCCGGTGCTCATCAAAGCCTCCCAAACTCTTGACCATGCTGAGGGATTCCTCGTATTTCTTCATTGGGCATCTTTGATTGTAGTCTGCACAAACGCGGCGCGTCAACGCAGCGAAAAATAACGGTTCCACCACCTATCGGAGTCACCACTTGTAGCGCCGCCATCTTGGCGGCCACCGCTGCGCCAGAGCCACCGCTTGCCCTTCATGCCAACGTACCGGCAGGCCAGCGTTGAGCCGCCTGGAAGGCGGCGCTACAGGTAGCACGCCTCGCTTGTCAGTATCCCATGTTTACTAGTACCAAAGATCACGGGGCGATAGATAATGATAGACTATGAACTGCTGCTGATCGCCTTTCATCGCCAGCGCCTGACGAATGCGCTCTGCCAGGGCTGCCATCTCTTCATCAGGCAGTTCAAGTATTCCTCTCGAAAGCGTGAGCGCCTCCAATTGCTGCTCCTCATACGGGACACCAGGAGGCAGCGGGGCGATATGCCAGTGAACGTGCCGATTGCCTTGCTGGCTCCCCAACGAAAGCACGTACATCCGCTCGGTTGGGACAACCTGCCTGATCGCTTCGGCAGCGTGGTAGATGACTCGCTGGAGGCCAAGGTACTCATCCAAAGGGAAATCGCCTGTCACCTGCTCTCGATGCGCTTTCGGGGCCACCAGCGTGTAGCCATACAACATAGGGTACTTGTTAAGAAAGGCTACAGCAGCGGCATCCTCGTAAATGATGTGGTGGCGATACTGCGGGTTCCCCGCGAGCATTTCGCAAATAAAACAGGGTCCATTGCGACTACGCTCAACATAGCTGGCTATATCAAAGGGCTGGTAAGGCTGGCGCATCGCATTGCATCTCCTTTACAGAAAACAGCTCAGCAGCTTAGACGGCTTATCCAGGTAGCAGACGGCAAAAAAACGCAGACTCCTCCTCAAGACCAGACCACCTTCCGGGAGAAGACTACCCCATGCTCAAGCAGATCAGCAAACCATGCTATAATGCCAGCGTTGGGGGCAGCGATTGAACGCAGATGCTGCTCCTCTGCAACGCTTCGCTCCTCATCTTTCAGTCCTTTGATACACAGGAGGAATAAGCGGCCATGCGCCGAATCGCAATCCTGGCCGAAGGTCATTTTCACTGGCAGGGCGCTAAAACAGCGGTAGGCATGATTCGTTATGGGCAGGATCAGGTCGTTGCCGTTCTGGACAGCACGAAAGCCGGGCAAGATACCGCGCAGGTGCTGGGTAACGGCGTTGGGGCGGGTATCCCCATCGTGCGGGATGTCGGCGAAGCCCTGAAGTATCGGCCTGATACCCTCTTGATCGGTATCGCCCCCATTGGGGGTCGGCTGCCGGACCCCTGGCGGGGGCAGGTGTTGCAGGCGCTCAACGCTGGCCTGCACATCATCAGCGGCCTGCACGAGTTTCTGGATGACGACCCCGAACTGCACGAAGCAGCCGAGCGGCATCACGCGCATATCTGGGATGTGCGCCGCCCTCCGGCTGATCGCGCCATGCTGATCGCCAGGTACACGCCACACCGCCCAGGGAGCCATACCGTCTATGTGGCCGGAAGCGATTGCAACGTGGGCAAGATGACCACCGCGTTGGAACTGGACCGCGAGGCGCAGCGGCGCGGCCTCTCGTCGGGGTTTGCCGCCACCGGCCAGACGGGTATCATGATTTCTGGCCGGGGCGTGCCGGTGGATCGCTTGATCAGCGACTTCACTGCTGGCGGCGTGGAGGCGCTGACGCTGGAGTTCACCCAGGAATACGAATGGGTCTTCGTCGAGGGCCAGGGTTCTCTGATTCATCCGGCCTATTCGCCGGTCACGCTGGGGCTGCTGCATGGGGCGATGCCCGATATGATGATCCTCTGCTATGAGCCGGGCAGGACGCATATCAAATCTTACAGCGTTCCCATTCCGCCACTGCCGCGCGTGATTGAAATCTACGAACAGGCTATCGGCTGGCTGCGAGCCGCGCCAGTGGTGGGCATCGCGCTGAATACGTATGAACTCGATGAGGCCAGCGCGCTCGACGAGATGCGCCGGGCCGAAGCAGAAACCGGGCTGCCAGCAACCGACTGTGTACGCTTCGGCGCGGGCAAACTGATTGACGCCCTTTTAGAGCGGGCAAAAAACCAGGCAAAAACCTCATGACAAAAAAACTGATGGGGGAAAAGACCATGCTCAAACTCGAAACCGCCCTCATGAGCTTGAAGCTGACCGAGCCGTTTCGCATCTCGCGGGGCGTGCAGCATTTCACGCAGCAGGTCGTCGTACATCTCCATGGTCCGGGCCAGGTCGGGCTTGGCGAAGCCGCCCCTTCGTCTTTCTACGGCGAAAATCAAGAGACCGTTCTTGCCTGTCTGGCTACATATGCGGAGCATCTAGGGGATGATCCATTTGCGCTGGAAGAAATACTCACCGGGCTGGAGAACGTTATCCATCGCAACGCCGCTGCCAGAGCCGCCGTAGATATGGCGCTGTACGATCTGGTCGGCAAGCTGCTGGGCGTGCCGGTCTATAAGCTGCTCGGCGTGAATCCGGCGAAGACACCCTGCACCTCTTTTACGATTGGGCTGGATACACCCGCAGAGATGGCTCGTAAAGCCGAGCAGGCCAAAGATTTCCCGATCCTCAAGGTCAAGCTGGGTTCGCGCCAGGACTTAGATTGCATCAAAGCCATTCGGGATGTCTCAAACGCCACTATTCGCGTTGATGCCAACACAGGCTGGACGTTGAAAGAAGCCATTAAACTGATCGAGGCGTTGGAGCCGTATCAGATTGAGTTCGTTGAACAGCCGTTGCCGCCAAGCGATCTGGAGGGGCTGCGCCTGCTGCGCGAACACAGTCCTCTGCCTATCTTTGCCGATGAAAGCTGCGTGACGCTCGAAGATATTCCGCGCGTGGTGGGCTGCGTTGATGGGATTAACATCAAGCTGATGAAATGCGGCGGCATCAGGCAGGCGCTCAAGATGATTCATGCCGCTCGCGCCCACCATTTGCAGATTATGCTGGGCTGCATGATCGAGAGTTCGCTGGCTATTACCGCTGCTGCGCACCTCAGCCCGCTCGTTGACTACGCCGATCTAGACGGGCATCTCCTGGTTGATAACGACCCCTATCAGGGTGTACAGGTCGAGACGGGCAAGCTGGTATTGCCCGCCGGACCAGGATTGGGAGTCTTACCAACTCCGGCTATACACTCGCTCTAGCGCCGCCCGGAAGGTGGCGCTGCAAGTGGCAACCAGCAACATACCGTTAAAACAATCGGGGCAGTTTCTCGCCTGAGAAGCTGCCCCGGCTTTGTTCAGCAGTGGCATCTGAAGCAGAGACACCTGCTTCCCTCCCATGTTAAAATAAGGTAAACCAATTGTTAAATATTGAGGTAATCGCAATCCATGCAAACCTTCATTCAAGACCTGCTCAGCTTCAACGGCGCTTTGTTCACAACTATCCATGCTCCAGCCGGGCATACCGCGCTGCTGGACACCCTCATGCCGATCCTGGCAAATGATGTGATCTATCTGTTTGGACTCTTGATTATCTTCCTGTGGTGGACTCCCGGCGGCAAAAGTTCCGCCGCCAGGGCTGAGCGCAGCATAAGTCGTGAAGCCGTCGTCTGGACGATAGCAGCCTTCGTGCTGGCGCTCTTGTTGAATATAGCCCTGGGCGCGCTGCTGCCTGAGCCGCGCCCTTTTATCTCCTTTCACTTCACGCCCTTGATTACACACTCGGCAGACGCCTCGTTCCCCAGCGACCACACCGCCGCGAGTTTTGCCATCGCGGGCATCTTGCTCATCCGTTTCTTCATGACCTTTCGTAGAGCCGCGCCGCCAGTTCTGCCACAGTCCATGAACCGCCCACAGGGCGTCGGCGGGCCAGTGGTTTCCGGGCTGCGCTGGAAAACGGGTCTGCTGGCGGCGGTTGGGCTAGCGATGGCAATCGCTATCGGATACGCGCGGGTTTATGTCGGGGTGCATTACCCACTGGACATTATCGGCGGCGCCATTGTCGGGCTGCTGGCTGCTTTGATTGTCACTCTGGCGCGTGGGCTGCTCAGACCAGTGGCGCGAGCAGTAGAGGGCGGAGCGCACCTCGTGCACCTCGCCTGAACACCCCTGGCTTCTCCCTTCTTGCGTCGTCAGGAGAGGCAGTGTACAATACTATTCATAACCTGGCATAGCGCGGCATTGCAGAGTGTGCCGCGCTTACACTTTTCTGCCCTGCTGACGCTCGTAAGTTTACCATGTCCATAGGTTCACTATGTCCAAAGGAGGAAGCGCGATGAAAGCGGTCGTGATGGCCGGCGGCGAGGGATCTCGCCTGCGCCCGTTAACCGTGGCAAGGCCCAAGCCAATGGTGCCGATTGTGGGCAGGCCAGTAATGGAGCATATTCTCCATCTGCTGAAAGCACACGGCATTACGGATGTGGTCGTCACGGTCCAATATCTGGCGAACAATATTGAAGATTATTTTGGGGACGGCTCTCAGTTCGGCATGAATATCGCTTACTCGCGTGAAGAAGTGCCTCTGGGTACAGCGGGCAGCGTCAAAAATGCCGAAGAACTGCTCGACGAGCCGTTCATCGTCATCAGCGGCGATGCGCTGACGGACTTCAACCTCACTGATATTATTGACTACCACCTTGAGAAGAAGGCGCTGGCAACGCTGACCCTGGCGCATGTCTCCAATCCGCTTGAATATGGCGTCATCATCACCAATGATGAAGGACACATCACGCAGTTTCTGGAGAAGCCAAGCTGGGGCGAAGTCTTCAGCGATACCATCAATACGGGCGTCTATGTGCTGGACCCCAAGATTTTCTCGTATTTCGAGAAAGGCAAGCCCTTCGACTTCAGCCAGGAACTTTTCCCTCTGATGCTGAAGAATGGCGATCCCCTCTATGGCTATATTGCACAGGGCTACTGGTGCGATGTTGGCAATCTGGGCGAGTACATGAAAGCCAACGGCGATGTCTTGCAGGGACAGGTGCAGGTCCAGATTCCAGGTAAAGACCTGGGGGGCGGTATCTGGGCCGAAGAAGGCGTCGAAATTGCGCCGGATGCGCAGCTTTATGGCCCGCTTTTCCTGGGCCACGACTGCAAGATCAAAAGCGGCGTCATCATTCACGGCCCCAGCAGCATTGGGCATTACAGCATCATAGATGACCGCGCTCAGGTGGACCGCAGCATCGTCTGGAACAATTCCTATGTTGGCGAGCGGGCTGAATTGCGCGGGGCCATCGTTGGCTCATCCACCAGCGTCAAGAGCAAGGCAGTGATGTTTGAGGGGGCGGTTGTCGGGGATAACTCGGTCATTCAGGAAAGCTCGATCATTCAGCCAGGCGTCAAAATCTGGCCGAACAAAGAGATTGAAACCGGGGCCGTCGTCACGTCGAGCGTGATCTGGGGTTCGCAGGGGCGGCGCGGCCTCTTCGGGCGCTATGGCGTCACCGGCCTGGTGAACGTTGACATTACGCCGGAGTTCGCCGCCAAGCTCGGCGCAGCCTACGGCGCGATTTTGCCCAAGGGTTCCTGGGTCTGCGTGAACCGCGACGCCCATCGCACGCCGCGCATGATCAAGCGTGCGGTCATCTCTGGCTTACCCTCAGCGGGCTGCCACGTAAACGACCTGGAATCAGTGCCGGTGCCAGTCGCGCGCTATTACGTGCGCACCACCAACGCGGCGGGCGGTGTGCATATTCGCCTCTCGCCTTACGACCCGCGTGTACTGGACATCAAATTCTTCGACCAGCATGGGCTGGATATTAACAAGCCCACCGAGCGCAAGATCGAGAATCTCTTTTTCCGCGAGGATTTCCGCCGCGTCTATCTGGATGATATTGGCATCATCCAATACGCGCCAGAGGTCATCAAACGCTACACAACCGGCTTCCTCAATGTCGTCAATGCCGAGACCACCCAAAAGCGTGGCTATCGTATTGTCGTTGATTACGGGCATGGCAGCAGCGTGCTGGTGCTGCCACCCATTTTCAACACGCTGGGCTGCGACGTGATCGCTCTCAACTCCAGCCGCGACGAGGCCAAGTTCTCGCGCACAGCCGAAGAGTTTGAGCGCGATATGACCGTCCTGGCCTCGATCACCTCCACGCTCAATGCCGATCTGGGCGTGCGACTGGATACCGGCGGCGAGCGCATCTATGTCGTTGATAATCGCGGGCGCGTGTTGGACGGCGGCAGGCTGCTGGCCTCCTTTACCGATCTGATGACCCGATCAGAGCAGGGGGGCATCGTCTCTGCCCCGGTGACAGTGCCCAGCGCCATCGAGCAGGTGGCCCAGCGCAACGGCGGGCAGCTATTGCCTACTAAAGTCATGTCGCACGCCCTGATGAGCGCCGCAGCGCGGGATAACGTGGTGCTGGTTGGCGACGGTGATGGCGGCTTTGTCATTCCGGCTCTGCAACCGGCTTTTGACGGCATGCTGGCTGTCGCCAAAATACTGGAACTGCTGGCAACCTATGATGTCAAGCTCTCCGAGGTCGTAGATGACCTGCCGCCCTATTATCTGATTCGCACCAAAGTCGCCTGCCCCTGGGAATACAAGGGCCGGGTGATGCGTATCCTGAGCGAACAATATCGAGAGCGCCGCCAGAAGCCCATTGATGGCATCAAGATCGACCTGGGCGAAGAATGGGTACTGGTCTTGCCCGACGCTGATCGGCCTCTCTTCCACGTTCTGGCCGAGTCGCGCTCGCGCGATTCCGCTCAAGCCCTGGCAGACAAATACGCGCGGGTAGTCAGCGGCTTACAACATTGAGTAATACCATCCGCAAGCCACAGCGCGCCTGACAAACAGGAGGGCGAGCGCGTGCGGCCCTCTTCCCGCACGCGCTCGCCCTCCTGTTTGTTTTCAGGCAGAGAGAGCAGCCCTGAAGTCCTGTGTGTGATGCCAACAGCCGCGCCCTTCGTTATACACAGAGGAGTATTTCGGCGAATCGGTTTCCAGGCTTACTGCGCTGACGGGCGCGGCAGGCGTAGAAACTGTTTATATCAACGGAGGTGGCGCTCATGCCTGAGCAGGTCTATCCGGCATGGCGGCGGCTATTTGCGCCGCTCCTCTCCATAGCTCTCATTCTGAGCATTTCCAGCATCCTGGCCCTGACGCTGGCATTGGGCGCGCCGATGCTTCTCGGAAATACGCCGCTCGCGCGCGCCTGCGGCCTGGCAAACACGCCTACGATGATCGCCAATACTGATCCAGCCATCCCGACACCAATCACCCCAGGCTCCGACCCGAACCAGCCGGTTGGCTTCTTTCCTGGGGCTTATTACCGCGCCCAAAGCATCGCCTTCACCGAAGACCTCTCAAGCGTACCCAACGCTCCAACGAAAAGCAGCATCCAATTCCGCTGGGATTTTGGCGATGGAAGCTCTTTCGCCTCTGGCGCAGAGCCAAAGCATACCTTTCAACGCGCTGGCGCCTTTGCGATTCGCGTCACCACCTATGACAGCGTGACCAAGAGTTGGGTGGATTTCGACAGCGCCACCATCACGGTGCTTGCTCAACCCTTCAGCACGCCACCCATTGCCAAAGCCACCGCAGATAAATCGCTGGTAGCGATCAACGATACCGTCACCTTCGATGCCAGCGGCTCAAAAGCACTGGTCGGCTCAACGCTCTCCTATGAATGGAACTTTGGAGACGCCACGCCAGACGGTCTGGGGCCGCGTGTAACCCACGCCTTCACGATCCCTGGCCGGGCGCTGGTCACGCTGATCGTCACCGACAGCCGCAGCGCGGAAAGCACCGCCGTCGTACCTGTTACCGTCGCGGTCTCGATCCCCCAGGTACACCTTCAAGTCTCAACCACCACAGCCCGGCCTGGGCAGACGATTGCCTTTGACGCATCGCAGGTGCAGGTGAACGCTGGTGATGCGATTACAAAGTATATCTGGGACTTTGGCGACCAGACGCCAAAACAAACAACCACCGCCGGTACCACCACCCACAGTTATGCTAAAGTGGGACAATATCATATGCAGGTCCAGGCCATTGACCTGCAAGACATACCTGGAACGGCAACAGCCGTCCTGACCATTCAGACGGCACAGAGCAACGAAACCGGCAAGGGGTCATCGGTTTCCTTTACCCTCATCGGGTTGGGACTGTTGATCGTGCTGGCGATTGGGGGTCTGTTCATCACGGCGATCTGGCGACGGCGGCCAGCGCCAGCCGTTCAGGGGCGCAGAACTGCCGGGCGAGGCGCGGCCCAGCGGCAAAGGGCCGCCGGAAGAAAGCCCCCAACTGGCCGACGACCACAACCGGGTCGGCCATCGCCAGACCCGCGCCCATCCATGACGGCGCCAGCCCAACGGAGCGAGCGGCCCATGCCTGACCAGGATGGGGACAGCCCCGACCGATTCCTCAGAGACTGAGGGTCATCAGCCATGCGCGTCTGGCGTCTTTTCCTCAACTGGAGGGACGGAGAGGGTGCGTTCGCGCTCATAGATCACCATTCCTGGGCCGCCGCCCTTCATATGGCGGACATAACGCTGCTGGGTATAGTCAACCGGCACAGTGGTGTTCCCGCGCGCCTGGCTATAGTAGGCCGCGAGGCGGGCAGCTTCTTCCAACGTCCGACGAGGCACCTCGCGCCCACCCGATTTAATAATGACATGCGCCCCCGGCACGCCGCGAGCGTGCAGCCACAGGTCATTGCCGCCTGCCTCGCGGAAGGTCACTTCCTCATTCTGGCGGCTGTTCTTGCCCACCAGCAGCAGAAAGCCATCCCCCGATTGCCGCCGCAGCGCCGCGCTCGCGCTATCCTGCCTGCTCCCCTTTTGACCTTTAGCGCCTTTGCCACCCTTGCCCTTGCCCCCCTTCTGATTACCTGTCTGACGCTCGCGTTTGCCGCGCAGATAGCCTGCCGCTGCCACTTCGGCCCGCACTTGGGCAACCTCCGCCGGAGTTTCCGCCAGCAGCAAGTCGGCGCCAAACTGCTCCAACTGCGCCAGTTCCACCCGGTTGCGCACAATCTGCTCAGGAATCTGCTGACCGGCGCGGCGCAGCTTGTGATAGCGAGCAAAACGCTGGTTTGCGTTCTCCACTCCGCTGGCGCGCGGGTCCAGGGCAATCGTCATCATTTCAGGCGTGTCGCTCGGATCGAAGGGATTCTCGATCACCAGGCTGGTCTGCCCTGGTGCAAGCTGCTGCCCAAACGCCAGCAGCGCCTCCCCTTCCAGGCGCAAACGCTCGCCCGCCTGCGTCTCCGCCAGATCATGTTTGAGAAGTTCCGCTTTGCGCAGACAGCGATCTCGATGGGTCTGTAACGCCCGCGCCACATCGGCTTTCGCGCTCTGCAACGCATCGCGCCATTCCGCGCCGCGATACCAGTTATCAAGCAGATCGTTGACGCGCGCAAAAGAACGGCGCGGCCAGCCGCTGTATTGTCGCAAATCATAGACAGCAAACGCCGCTGGCGCGTGGGTATCAGGTCTTTCGACTACTACTGGCTGCCACTGGCGGCTCTCCATCAACGCGGCCAGATCACGGGCCTGCTCGGCAACGCGCTCCCAGGGAATATCGGCCTGCGCAGGCGCTTCGCTCGCTCCCAGCGTTCGATAGACCACCTCGCGCGCCAGCAGCGGGCTGAAGCCCATCACCTGCTCCGTCAAGACCTGCCAGAGACGCGGGGCCGCGTCTCCAGGATTCTTGCTGCCGCCCTCGGCCCCCAGCCGCAGAGCAGCGCCGGTCAATGATCCAGGGTCTAAACGGGGTACGCGCTGGCCGTTGAGCAGACGCTGCTGCGGAGGGGGATACTTATACGGCTCATGCGGCGCAATCACCCGATAGCGATTCACCTCTGGCCCGATCTGTTTCAGGCTGCCCAGGATAACACCGGACGCGTCGCGCAGAAGGATGTTGCTTAATCGTCCCATAACTTCTATAATAAGCCACACTAGAGACGATGGAGCCTCGTGCTGGCCCGCGCTTGAGCGACGACCGAAACCAATCTCAACCAGCCGCTCCCAGCGCGGCTGCTGCACAGCCTCAACGCGACAGCCTTCCAGGTGTTTGCGCAGGAGCATGACAAACGGCGGAGGGTCTGTCACAAGCTTTCTCGGCTTTTCAGAGGTCAGATGCAGCCGGGCAAGCTGGGGATGAGCAGAGAGAGAGAGCCAGGGACTGCGCGAGCCTGTCCAGCATTGAATGGCGATAGAATGGGGTGTCGGCTGAATCACATCTTCAACGCGCGCGCCATTAATAAGCGTCTGAAGCTCATCGGCTATTGCATAGAGCGTCAAAGCATCAACATACATGGTATTCTGACCTCACCGCTGAAGGATAGCACACGCTCACGGAGAAGGATTGATGACCAGCCAGCCTGAAGTTACCCCTGGCCTGCTTTTTGTTCTCTCGGCCCCCTCTGGAACAGGGAAAGATACCGTCATTCGCCGCTTGAGGGAGCAGGGGCTGCCCATCCATGTTATCGTCACCGTGACCACTCGCCCCCCACGACGTGGCGAGATTGACGGCGTTCATTACTCTTTTGTGTCGCGGGATGAATATGACCGCATGCTGGCACATGATGAACTGTTAGAGCATGCGGAGGTGCATGGCAATTGGTACGGCGTGCCGCGCCGACCTGTGCGCAAATGGCTGGCGGCTGGCGAAGATGTTCTCCTCAAGATTGATGTCCAGGGGGCAGCTACGGTGCGCAAGAAAGTCCCCCAGGCTATTTTTATCTTCCTGACCCCCCAAACGATCAGCGAGTTACAGCACCGTTTGCATTCCCGCCGGAGCGAGACAGAAGCCGAGCGCGCCCGGCGTCTGTCCGACGCCTCGTATGAACTGGCCCAGCAGGAATGGTACGATTACCGCGTGGTAAATCGCCAGGGGCATCTCGACGAAGCGGTAGAGAAGGTCAAAGCCATCATCACCGCCGAGCATTGTCGCGTCCATTTGCGCCACACGCAGGTATAGCCCTGCCGATTCAGGTCACTGAGCCTTCATTCGGGCAATAACCGCATCGGCCACCTGCGATGTTCCCACAGCGGTAGAATCATCCGGGCGCGGCTTCAGGTCATAGGTAACAGATTTGCCCTCGGCAATGACCCCGGCCATCGCGGCCTCCAGGCGATTGGCAGCATCCTTCTCGCCCAGATAGCGCAGCATCAGCACACCGGAGAACATCATCGCCATCGGATTGACTTTGTTCTGCCCAGCATACTTGGGTGCGCTGCCATGCACCGGCTCAAAGACCGCGTAATCAATCCCGATATTTGCGCCGGGGGCCACACCCAGGCCGCCAATCAGCCCAGCCGAAAGGTCCGAAAGAATATCACCATAGAGATTGGGCAGCACCACCACATCATAGAGTTCCGGCTTCTGCACAAGCTGCATGCACATATTATCCACGATCCGGTCCTCAAACTGGATGTCGGGATAATCCTTCGCCACCTCCTGCGCAACGGACAGGAAGAGACCATCCGAGAACTTCATAATGTTGGCCTTATGGACTGCCGTCACCTTCCTGCGATTATTGGCGCGGGCATAGTCAAAGGCAAACTTCACAATGCGGCGGCTGGCAGGCACCGAGATGAACTTGATGCTGATGGCCGACTCCTCGCTCAAATGCGCCTTGGTCGTGCGCTCGATAAATGCGAGCAGTTCAGCCATCTCTGGCGAGCCTTTTTGATACTCAATGCCGGCGTACAGATCCTCGGTGTTTTCGCGCACAATGATGAGATCAACGTTCTCATAGCGCGAACGCAGCCCCTGATAGGACTTCGCCGGACGCAGGTTAGCATACAGGTCCAGGCTCTTACGCAGGGCCACATTGGCGCTGCGAAAGCCCTTACCAACTGGCGTGGTGATCGGCCCCTTCAGCCCGACCTTGGTCTTCTTAATTGAAGCGATCACCTCATCTGGCAGCACAGTGCCTTGCTTCTCAAAGACTTCCAGCCCGGCCTGATGCACATGCCAGGTAAACTGAACCCCTGTAGCCTCCAACACGCGCCGGGTGGCCTCGGTAATTTCCGGCCCGGTGCCATCGCCGGGGATGAGCGTTACATCGTACGGCATCCAATCCTCCCTATGAAAATCAAAGCGTTTACTAGGGCGGGCGCTGCTACTGGGCTGATAGGCTCGGTAACGCGATCTCACGCGCCCGTCGTCACACCATTGGGCGACGGCGGAACGGTCAACAAGAACGGAGCCGCCATGCTCAGAGTGTATCACTGAGGGATTATAGCATAATCCTCTTTGCGTTGCGTCTCGCCAATTACGCGCATGCAGCGAGTGATCGCTGGCAAGCCATGCGCCCTCAATGGCGAAAAGCCCTGATCGCCCAGATAGACACAAGGGAAGCGAAAAGATGAAGCGACCATTTACAGCGGATAGACCGTGAAGTCGCTGAAATTCGCCAAATCGAGAACATATCCGTCCCCCACAAAGACCCCAACGTGGCCGACGCCTGGAGTAGTTGCGTGATAGACAGCTACGAACGTGTCATTGACATAGCAGATATACTGGTTGCCTCGCATCAACACCGTCAGGCGATTGGGCGCGCCTGGCCTGGTATCCGGGGTATCGGTGCGTATCAAAATACCTGGATCGGCGTCGTTTGGTCCCAGCGCGCAATAGCCATCCAGATCGATCCTGAATACCACCTGTGCCCTGGCAGAGAAATCTGTATGCAGGATCAGCCCGAAGTCAGCATACCGCTCGCCATTCGGGAAACGCGCGGTGACTTCCACGGCTGCGTCCCCATACACGGCAGGGGTCGTGGCTTCGAGGGGGATGTCGCTCGCAAGCTGACCAGACAGGCCAATCCGCTCATGGAAGCTGTCTGGAGCGATGACAGCGGCATAGTAGAGGGGCCGGTGGGAGCGCGCCTGCGCGAGCAAGGAGGCGTACTGGTGTGAGCGATATGCCTGGACGCCCCAGGCTGCAAAAGGAAGCAGGGCCAGCAGCGCCAGTGGGGGAATGGCGAGAGACCAGCGGCGTAACCATCCAGAGAGGCGCTGAGGTGGCCGTTCGTTGAGATCAGCCAGCGTGGCGCGCGCCGTCTCAGCCGTGATAACTTGCCTGCTGAATTGGTCGGCTATACGCTCGATTGGGTTCCTGGCGCGTTCCTCAGCCGCTGCTGAAAGCGTTCGCAGCGGGAGTCCGGTGCGCGTCACGATCAGGCGCACCAGACGTTCATGGGCGATTTGCTCGGCGGACCTTACCTGTTGTGCAAACCTGGGAGGCACGACCACGCCCCAAGCGAGCGTGGCCTCTGGCGCATCGAGGACAAAGATGCGCCAGTCCTGCCAGAAGAGCGAAGACCGCCGCTCGTAGTCGAAGGTATAAAAGGCGCGAGCGTCCTGCCAGGCCAGATACCTCGTGCGGCGAGGACCGCGCCAGTGCAGCGGCTTCCATTGTAGCCCTTGCTCATCCACCGTGATCGTGATCTTCTTGAGCACCCGCTGCCGTGTCCAGGCAATCAGAAACCCACCAATAGCAAGAGGCACGAGCATAAGAGTGAGAAGGTCCACGAGCAGAAGTTGGTTGAGAGCAGCAAGGGCAAAGATCACCAGAAATACGGTGGGGGCGCCACCGTCGATGGCGATCTCAGCGGAGAGAGGGCTGGCCTGCATCATCTCTTTCAGTCTGCGAAGCGGACCCAGGCGGGTAGGACTGGTGGGGAGGTCTCCGCTTTCCAGGAGCGTTGGCTGCGGCGCTACCAAAGGGGCAATAGCCTCTTCCCCAGCCCGCGCTGCCTGGCGCAAAGCCAGTGCTCTTGTTATCTCCTCCCGCAATGTGGCGCGCTTGTGGAAAGGGGCAAGACCGGAGAGGATAAGCGTTGCGGGGATGAAGCCCAACATCAGGAGGATGAGCAACGACTCAACGTTCCAGTAGCCCTGCCATTGGCCCGTCTCCTTCCACGTCCAAAGGGTAAAGCATCCAACCATGCCCGATACCAGAGAGGCCAGGAGACTATACACGAATAAGCAGCGGCGCATGCCTGTGTTCAGTCTGTTGACCTGCTCCAGATCAGGGAGACCTGGGATGGTCAGCCCCTTGAAGAGAGCGGTATTGTTCATAGTACCCCTTCTATGCAGCGGCTCGCACTGGATTGTCCTGTGCCTGGGAACGGATGGAGTCTCAGGCGCGCATTTGTAACGGCGGGTATGTGATAGTTTAGGGCGCATAGGGCGCCTGCTGGTGCAGATTGTAGCTCATCGAGTAAGAATGTGAAAAGATCAGCCACAGATCAACATTGACAGCGCAGCGGCGGCGTGCTATCCTACCAGGGCATTGCCTGATTCGGGAAAGCAACTCTGAGACCGCGTCTATTTCGATAGATCGCTCAATCTGAGGAGAGGAGGTGAAGGGTATATGGTGAAAATCCGCCTCATGCGCACTGGCATGAAGAAGGCTCCATCGTATCGAGTGGTCGTGGCTGATGCACGCTCGCCGCGCGATGGCCGCATCGTTGAAAATATTGGTTGGTATAATCCGCGCACCGAGCCATCAACGATTGTTATTGATGAAGAGAAAGCACTGAAATGGCTGTCGGTTGGCGCACAGCCGACAGATTCTGTTCGCTCGCTCCTTGAACGCACTGGTATTAACGCCAAGTTCCAGCAGAAAAAGAGCGCCAGGGCATAAATGATGCGCTCCGGTTCTTCAGAGGGCCAGAGCCTCGGCCTGGCCCAGAGCAGAAAGCTTCAAGACCATGCGTAAGCTGATCGAATACATTGCCCGATCATTGGTTGATCACCCCGAAGCCGTCCAGGTGCGCGAAGTTCGCAATGACCGCGCGGTGCTGGCGCTTGAACTGCGCGTCGCGCAAGAAGACTTCGGCAAGGTCATTGGCCGCCAGGGACGTGTCGCCAAAGCCATGCGCAGCCTGCTGCGCTCCGCTGGCGCCAAGCAGGGCAAACATACATCGCTTGAGATTGATGAGCGGCCACCCCTCCACGCCCCCTGAACCCGCGCCTGCTGCCGGACACCGACGCCAGCGCCAGGAGCCAGCAGAGGCAGAGGAAGCAAGCGAAGAATGGGTCACAATCGGGCGCATTGTGGCCCTTTTTGGCCTGCGCGGCGACGTGAAGGTGCTTCCCCAGACCGACATCCCGAATCGCTTCAACCAGCTACGCGAGGTCTACCTCGGCCCTGAGCATCAGCGCCGCCGCATCAGCAAAGCCAGCCCCTACAAGGAAAATATGGTCTTGCTGCGTCTGGCTGGCATTGACAGCGCCAACGCCGCCGAAGCGCTCATCGGCCAGGTGATTAGCATTCCACTCGCGCACCTCCCCACGCTTCCGGCAGACCAATACTATATTCACGACCTGATCGGCCTGCGTGTCGAGTCCCTCAGCGGCCAGCAGTTGGGCGTGATTACTGACATCCTGACAACCGGAGCCAATGATGTCTATGTCGTGCGCGAAGCAGGCACCGGGCGGGAAGTGCTGGTACCTGCGGTCAAGGAAATGGTCAGGCGCGTAGATATTGCGGCAGGGGTCATCGTCATCACCCCCATTCCTGGCCTCTTCGATGATCGCTTCGAGGAAGCCCGCTAATCACCAGAACTATCGTCGGAAACGTCTCCCACAGTGGCTGAAGCGGCGGGAATCTGTTCTAACGCTTCCAGTACCGCCTTGGGGTCCAGCGCCTGCTTAAAGAAGACGACCGGCCCAGGCAGCGCATCCAGCCGCTCACGCTCGCGCGCGCCCACATGCAGTTCTGCGTTCAGCGCCACGATCAGATCGCTGCGCCCTGCCGCCGCCAGTTTGGCAAACTTGCGCCGCAGATACTCTGGCCGCCAGTAGCCGACAATCTCCAGCAGCGCCGTGCGCCTATCCTCTCGATGCCGGAAGCGAAAATCAGGGATCAGCACCATCTGTCCCAGGTGAATAATTTCTGTCTCGCGCTCAAGCCGCCAGGGGCTATCCAACCGCTCAAAACGCTCCGCAAACGTGCGCTCCAGCGCCGAATCATAGAGCGGCTGATCTTTGTAGTGCGAAACCAGCGTCGTCGTGGCGCTGGACAGCGCCAGCCAGCGCGTTTTGCCGCCCGGCTCCTGGAGTTCGGCCTTCATGCGCCACTTCGTACACCACAGCAGCGCGGGCAGAAAGACGGCCATATCCAGGCCGTAGCGCGTGGTGCAGTGCAGCACGCTGGCCGGACCATCCAGTTCGATCTCGTAGCCACGATCAGGGTCGCCGGTAATCTGGTGAATCAGCCGGTGAAACTTGATCAACCGGAAAAGCTGTTGATAGCGCGCCGGGATATTGCGCTCAGCCACCAACTGCATGCGGATGCAGCGATAGAGCGTTCCCTGCGCCTGCGCCAGATTGTAGCGTTCCAGCAGCCAGCGGGGGGTCGGCGCATCGAACGAAAGCAGGCGCTGCTGATCGCGCCGGTCAGCGAAGAGTCCGGCGGCAATCTCCTCTGCCTGCACGTCGCGCTCCAGTTCAGCCGAGAGCGCGGCTGCCACTTCAGCATGAATATCCAGCGCCGTTATTGGCGTCAGCATGCTGGGCGCCAGGCTCAGCGGATGCTGCTCAGCCGCAGCGAGGAAGACGCGCCGCCGCAGTTCCAACGATGGCAGCGGCGTTGGCGGCGGCGCAAACTCGGCGCGCTCATCTCCAAGCAGCTTGACCAATCCGCGTGGGATGCGGAAGGCTGGCGAGACGCCCACAAAATCGGCCAGCGCCGCGTTCAGGACTTCGCGCGGCTGTCCAACGTGCCGGGTGAAAAGTTCGATCAGCGCCTCCGCCAGCCGTACATTGGCCTGGTCTTCCGGGTCCAATCGAAAGGGCGATACATGATCGCCCTCACGCTTTGCCAGCACGAGATCAGAGGTCAGCATACTGCCCGTTCTTTCTACAGGCTACATGAAAGGCCAGCGCCCTACTTCCAGTGACGCATGGGCAACCCCGGAACGGGAGAGCGAAAGGTCGGTAGTTGGCTCAGCGCCAGCGAACCGACATAGACGGTTCGCAGGTCGGGGCCGCCGAAGTTGACGCTCGTCACCAGTTGCAGCGTCTGCCCAACGGTGGCCGCCATATCCGCCGGACTGGCCTCCCCGGCGGCAACTTTGTCCTCGAAGCTGGACAGCAGCGGCTCGTTCGCCTCCTCGAAGACCACATGATAATCGCCGTCGGGCGTGATAATCCCGACGCCATTGCGCAGCACCGTCGTCACCCAGATATTGCCATCCTGGTCAAAGGCGAAGCCATCTACCGCCGCGCCAAGGCCCAGACTCGGCGGGCCAACGATCTCTTTATCCGTCAGGCTGCCATCTGGCTGCACGCGGAAGCGGATGATATGGTTTTTCATCGTCTCGGCCACATAGAGGTATGCTTCGCTGGCATCGAGGCGAATCTCGTTGGTAAAGAAAATATCATCGCGCACGATGCGCGGCCCCTTCTCATCGAGCAGCGCGATGTAGCCATCGGGTCGCGGGCTGGCGGCGGCAGGCCACCAGTGGGATTCGCGCGTGGAGAAAGCCATCCACAGCCGGTTTTTGCTATCGAGGAACACATAGTTGGCGCACGTCACCGGAACGCCATCAATCTCCGTCAAAAACTCTTCGGTCCGGCCATCGGGATACAGTTTTTGGATGGTACCCGTACCAATGTTGGCGATCAAGAGCGAGCCATCATCTGCCATCGCCAACCCATTCGGCTCACCGCCTAGCCCGCCAAAAAACTGCTGCTCTCCGCTGGGAGCGATGCGCGTCACGCCGCCGCGCCCATCCGACACCCAGAGCGTGCCGTTGGGCTGAGCCAGCACTGACTCCGGGCGAACCAGATCATGACCCGTAAAAGTGAGATCACTGAGTTCGACGCGAAATTCCTTGATCGGGACGGTACTCATCGTTTGCCCTTTCTGCGCTGCTAAAGATAGCTCTCTTACTCCGACTCCGGTTCTTTCTGCTGTGGTTCTGGTTCAGGATCTGCTGTTGTCGGCTGTCCGTCCAGACTCCAGATGTCCGTTTCGTAAGACACGCCCGACTCGGCAACCTTTTTTGAGCGGCGGACATCAATGCCAAGCTGGTCCCAGCGTCGGCGGCCCTTGAAGGGCTTCACCTTCCCCTCGTCAGGTGGTTCATGGCCTGTGCGTTTATGCCCGGCCTGATACGCCGGATTACGCCCGCGCCGCCGCGCCGTCCCTTCCTCGCTGGTCTGCCGCGCCACGACTTCATACAACACTGCCTGGCGCTTTTCAGGGCTGCGGCGCAGAATCCGCCCCAACCGCTGCACCGCCTCACGCACCGAGCCGCTCCCCGATAGCAAGATGCCCACAGCAGCGGCAGGCACATCAATCCCCTCATCCAACACATGCGAAGCTACCAGCGCCCGCAGCTTGCCGGTGCGAAACAGCGTCATCCACTCGGTCCGCTCGCGGGCAGGCGTCTCATGAGTGATGACCGGCAAGAGAAAGCGGGCCGAAGCCTCATACGCCGTCGCGGTATCATCGGTGAAAACCAACACCTGCTCGCGCGGATGCTGTTGGAGCAGTTCCGCCAGCACCGCCAGCTTTGTCTCAGCGCCGCGAGCCAGCAAGCGACGCTCGTGATGCGCCAGCAGTGCCCGGCGTCCCTCGGCGCTGCCCGCGCTGGCCCGCAAGAACATCTCCCAGCCGCCCGGAGCGCCCAGCTTGATGCCGCGCCCTCTTAAAAAGGCGTCGCGTTCTACCGTCAGTTCCTCGTAGCGCACACGCTCCTCATCCGTCAGATCAACCGCAATCCGCCGAATCTCATAGGGGGCCAGGGTATCGCCCTGCAATTCATCAGCCGTCCGGCGATAAACAATTGACCCGACCACTTCCGTCAGGCTGGGCGGCAGTTCTCCATCGCTGCCCTCCGGTGTCGCTGACAGGCCCAGGCGCAGGGGCGCCAGCAAAAACTGCGCAGCCTGCGTATAGGTACTGGCCGACAGCCGGTGGCACTCATCAAAAATGACCAGCCCCCAGCGGTTGCCCCAATGGTCGAAGTGACGAAAGGCCGAATCATACGTCGCTACAACCAGATCGTGATCGGCGTCCAGCAGACCATCGCCCATGATCCCGACTGGCAGAGCAAAGGTCGCCGTCAGGACTGAGTGCCACTGGCGCAGGAGTTCGCGTGTATAGACCAGGACGATTGCCGGACGTCCGGCAGCCGCCAGCGCCAGCGCCCCCACATGCGTCTTGCCCGCGCCCGTCGGCAACACTACCACACCGCGCATCCCGCTCTGCTTCCAGGCTTTGAGCGCCTCGGTCTGATGGGCATAGGGACGCTCAGGAGCGGCGACCAGACGAAATGAAGTTGGCGCGTAGAGCGGCGCCTGATCGAACAGCGGTATATCTGCCCGGCGCAGCGCCAGCACGACCTCACGATAGTGGTAGGCAAACGCGCGATACGCGCCAACGCGGCCATCAAAGACGCAGCTTGCCGGAAGCCAGGCTGGTCTCCCGCCAGGATGTTTGTCAGCAGGTGTGGGGAGACCTTCGATCAGCAGCGTGCCACGCTCGAAGCGCAGGCGCACCGGCTGATCGACGGGTGGAGCAGATGGCAGGGAAGCAAGCCGTTCAGATGTTGTCTGGTCCATGCGAACATTCTGCGCTATTCAAGCAAGCCTATTGGTTTCTTGCCCTTACAACATCGGCAAAATCAGGTACCTTCATTGTACCCCTGCCCAAACATTTGTACAAGAGCCAGCATCATCGCGCAATAGAGTCCGGCCAGCACGCGCACCAGATCAAGCACAGGCGCCTCTTCAAGTGGCTCGATCAATCTTCACCTTCCCTCATTTGTGTGACGCTCCCACTCCACATGGTTCTGCCAAAAAGCGGGGCCGCCTGTAGCGCCGCCGTCCCGGCGGCAGGGGGCTGCGAGGCGGTGTACCTGTAGCGCCGCCGTCCCGGCGGCCAGCGTTGGCCTGCTGGCGCCGTGGCCCGGAGGGCAAGCGTTCGCCCTGGCGCAGCGTCCAGCCGCCGGGACGGCGGCGCTACAGGTGGCGAGCCGCCGGGACGGCGGCGCTACAGGTGGCAACCCCCGATAATTGGTGGAACCACTCTACATCACACTCTGGCACGCGCAGAGCAGACGTGATACAATGCCCCTACTATTCTGATTGCGACACCGACGGGAGGCGGCCTGGAGCGGCGCCGACAGCAATCCTCTGGCAAGAGAGGAGCATGGCAGCATGTATCGTTTCAAAACATTCCATAGTGGGGATTGCAATGGCGACTTCCAATTGCTCGAAGCCACGATCAACGCCTGGATCGAGACGGACCACCCACGCATCCGCTTGATGAGTCAGACGCCCATCGGCAATCAGATCCTATTCAGTTTTGTGTTTGAGATCATTTCAGAGGTTGATGATCAGCCGGCCATTGCAATCGCCGCCGTTCCAGAAATCTTTCAGGACCGGCTGGAGGATACGCCGCTTGACCCCAATGACCCACCACCAATCTCAGGCGATCCCCAAAAGGCGAAATAATCACGCTCCCCAGAATCCAACGATGAGTACAGCACACACCGTCTACAGCACTCCCGACGGAGGGATAGCCGAAGAAGCCCGCCTGCGCGCCATTGATTATACTGGCCGCCCGCTGGAACGCAGCGACCTGATCCCCCTGCCCGCTGGCGCGACACTCTCTATGCTGCCACAGCGGCTTGCCTGCGGCCTGACGAGTGACGGTCGGCGAGCGAGCATTCCCGCAAAAAAAGGCTGGGCGCTGGCCGCGCTCCTGCCCATCGGCTATACGCGCACGCATCTTCCTGCCTATACGAAAACCCTCGAAACCGAGCCGCTGCCGTTCTTTGGCTATACCGCCGTCGCCGCCATGAACGGCCAGATGTACGTCGCCGCGCTCGCCACCGATGACCCGCGCAAATGGCATCCCGATGCCTATAACCGCAAAACGCTTCAACGCCTGGTAGGGCAGCGCCTGGCCGCCGATCCTGAAAATCGCGTGCTGGCGCATCACGCGCACTGCGCGCTGGATTACGCCTGCCCCACCGCCAGTAACCTCTTCTTCGGGCGCTGGGAAGGCGCTGTGGCCGTCTCGCCTGGCTGCAACGCACGCTGCATCGGCTGCATCTCCAAACAGGATGAGGAAAATCTCGTTTCGCCACAAGATCGCCTGACCTTCATCCCAACCGTTGAGGAGATCGTCGCTGTGGCCGTCGCCCATCTGGAACACGCGCCGGACGCCATCTTGAGCTTTGGGCAAGGCTGTGAGGGTGAGCCGCTGCTTCAGGCGCGGCGCATCGAGCAGGCCATCCGCGCCATCCGCGCCCGCACCGCGCGCGGCACGCTGAACATCAACACCAACGCCAGCAATCCGCGCGCGCTTGGACGCCTCTACGATGCCGGATTGGACAGCCTGCGCGCCAGCACTATTTCCGCCGTCCCTGAAACCTACGACGCTTATTATCGCCCCATCGGCTATGGCTTGCAGGAGGTCAGGCGCTCGTTGATCCTGGCCCGCGAGGCTGGCGTCTATAGCGCGATCAATTTCCTGCTCTTCCCTGGACTGGCCGATGCTGAAGATGAGGTTGAGGCCATGATCGCCTTCCTGCGCGAGACAGGCGTGCGTCTTGCGCAGCTACGCAACCTGAATATTGACCCGGAGGTCTTGCTGCCACGCCTGCCTGCCCCGCGTGGCCGCCCTCTTGGCATGGCGGCCATGATCGAGACGCTGCGCCGTGAACTCCCCGATCTGCGCATCGGCAACTTCAGCATTCCCATTCAGCGCGCACAAGGGCCAGCGCATTTTGCCTGAGCAGAGGCGCAGGGCAGAGGTGAGACATGCCAGACCCAACGGATCGCAATGGGAACCAGGGAGAAACCGGACCGGATGGGGCGCCGCAGCGGTCAGGCGCACCCAGCCTGGCAAGACTGCTGCGCCCGCTGCAACACCCGATGCGGCGCATCGCTGTGGCCGCCTGCCTCTTGCTTCTGCTCCTGCTCGCGCTGGTGACTGGCGCGCTGCCGCCGTTCCAACGCAGCGCGCGCTCACTCGCCTCCCCTACAGCGCCTGCACGCCCGTCTGAGACGCCGACACAACCGACAGTCACGCCAGGACCGGAGGTGTGGGCCTCTCTGGAGCAGCGCCCGTTCCATCTGCCCACCCTGGCTCCGGGCGCGGCGTGTCCCCTCATACCGGCCCGGCACATCTCACCGCAATACGGTCTGGCGCTTGGCGCTGGACCCATGTATGCGGTGGGCTTTGACCCAGATGGCACGCTGTCGGCAGCGAATGCAGCGCAGTTCGGCGCGGGAACCAGCGCGTGGGGGGGAGCGAACCTATTGTGGGTGATAACTTCTGGGAATAGTGGGCCGGTCGTGATACGTGGCCGCCAGATTGATGGCCCCAACGGGCTGCGCTTCAACGGCGGCCTGGATCAGGACTATGAAGACTGGAACGCCGCGCCCCTCCTGCCCGAACTGCGCCTGCTCTGGTCGGACCAGGCAGGCTCTTGGGGTTCTTATGTCCGTCTACAAGCGCCAGGCTGCTATGCCATGCAGATTGATGGCGTGTCCTTCAGCGAAGTGATCGTGTTTCAAGCGGTTATGGATGCGTGAATGAGCGATCTTGTTTCGCTCGCTGGCCTGCCACCTGCTCATAGACCGCGAGCATCTGCCCCGCGCATACCTCCGGGCGGAACTGCGCCGCCCGCTGGAAGCCACGCGCGACCAACTCTCGCCTCAGCGGCTCATCTTCAACCGCGCGACGCAGCGCCGCCGCGAACGCTTCGGTATCATCGGCATCCACCAGCAGTGCCGCATCTCCGGCGACTTCCGGCAGGCAGCTTGCATTGTTGGCGACCACCGGCGTCCCACAGGCCATCGCCTCGATCATTGTCAGGCCAAAGCCCTCATGTTTGGATGGCAGGGCAAATACCCGCGCCCCGGCATAGAGCGCCGGAAGGTCTTCATCGGCTACTCTTCCCGTCATGCGAATGCGCGCGGCAGCAGGCGATTGCTCGGCGTCACGCACAATTTCCGCAGAGGCTCCGCTGATGCCACCGACTAACACAAGCTGGAAGTCCGGTAGCTCCGACGCCAGCCGCCCAAAAGCGCGGATCAGCGCGCTCACATTCTTGCGCGCGTGCAGCGTACTCACAAAGAGGATGTATTGCTCACTCAGATGATAGCGTTCTCGTGCCTGGACAATCCGCTCAGGCGCAACGGAAGCCTTGAATTGATCGTCAATGCTGTTATAGACCATCTCGATGCGCTCAAGCGGCAGATGCAGTTCTCGAGCAATCTCCTGGCGGGCATGCTGTGAGACGGTCACGATGCGCGCTGCTCGTCGGGCGCTGGGCAAGGCTACATAGCGCCAGTAATAGAGGCTGGCCCGCGACATCTGCTCCGGCAGAGCGAGAAAAGCCACATCATGCAGCGTCAGCACTACCGGCCCACGCCAGAGCAGCGGGCTTGCCAGGCCAGGGCTATGCAGCACATCCGGGCGCAAACGCCGCAGCGTCAGCGGCTCCAACACCTGATGCTCCAGCAAGACCGCGTCGCGCTGTAAGATCGGGATGGGCGCGTGGACGATCTCAAAGCGCTTATCCCTGGCAAAGTGCGCATAGCGCCCCGGACGGCCCGTCAGCAGCAGATAGCGGTGATCGGTAGGCACTTTTTGCAGACCCTGTAAGAGCGCCAGGCTCGCTGTATACATGCCATCATCCAGCCGCTCAACTGCCACCAGATCAAAGGCGATATTCATCGCGTGTCCTCAGTCGAAGGTCTATGTTTGCTGCGTTATAGCAGCCTGATCGTTTGTTCGGGCTGATCGCCCCAGGCGAGCGCGCGCCGCTGCCAGCGCCTGATCGGGCGTAATCGCCTTCATACAGACAGGGTTGAAGAAGCGACACTCCGCCCAATAGCTGGCGTCGTAGCAGGGGCTGCACCAGATGCCCAACCGCAGCACCGTCGCTTCTTTGCCCGCTGGCCCGCTGAGAACGGGGTCCGTCGGGCCATGAATGGCAACTACCGGCGATCCCACCGCTCCAGCCATATGCAAGGGGCCGCTGTCGCCGCTGATCACCAGATCACAGCGCGCCAGCAGCGCGGCAAGCTGCGGGATCGTCGTCTTGCCGGTGAGATCCAGCGGTGCCTGCTGCATGCGCGCCGCTATGGCTGCGGTAATCTCGGCGTCGCTGGCGGCTCCCGTCAGGACCACCTTCGCCCCAAGCTGTGTCATCAGTTGGTCGGCCAGCGTCGCCCAGTGGGGAATCGGCCAGCGTTTCGCCAGCCCATTCGTCGCCCCGGCATGCGCGGCGATGAGCAGATCGCCCTCCTGCACGCCGTTGGCCGCCAGGAGCGCCTTGACATCCGCTCTGGCCTGCTCGCTGACCACCAGCGCGGGCGCGCGCTGCCCTTCCTCAATGACGGCGCCTGCTGCCCGCGCCAGCCCGGCGATATACTCCACCTCATGCTGGCGAACGCGATAGCGCCCCCCCGGCACAGGATCGGTCATGAAGAAGGGGTACGCCTCATCTCGATAGCCCAAGCGCCGCCGCGCCTTGCTGAAAAAGGCGAAGACGCTCGCCCAATCTCCGGCCAGGCTCAGACACAAATCATACTGCGCGGCGCGCAGATCGCGCAGCAAGCCCAGGAACGCGCGATAACTGCCAGCAGTCAGGAATGCGTTGGGGCGACGCCAGATATTAGGATCATAGGTCACGATACGCGCAATGGCCGGATCATACTTGATCACCCCGATATTCGGCGGCAGGATCAGCATATCAATCTGCGCCGCCGGATAAGCGCGGCGCAGCGCGTGCGCCGCTGGCAGCGAGAGAATCACGTCGCCCATCAGGTCTGTGCGAATCAGCAAAATCCGTTTGGGGGCAAACGTCGCAGGCGTCAGCGGCGGCATCACCCGTCCCAGGCGGCCCAGGCGCGAGACCAGGCCAACCGTCCCCAGACCATAATAGATCGCTCGCTGAAGCGCGGGCTTGATGAGACGATGAATCAGCAGTGTCCGTGTTCGCCGCAGAAACGAGGGCCGTATATCATACCCAACCATACCCATAGAGAGCGACTCCAGATCAGGCTTTTTCTTCTTGCTTTGCCATGCGTTGATTCAACAGCGCCTCAGCCGCCGCTAAGACCTCTTCAACAGAGAGAGAACGGACACAGGGATGCGCGGGTAACTCTTCTGGCGACCAATCAAGACGCCCGCAGGGAATAGCCGCGCATCCGGCGCAGGGCTGCTGCGCCTGCACGATCTTATGCAGCCTGGGTTCGCCCCAGGGCGCAAAGACGCGCGGGTCCGTCGGGCCATAGAGGCGCACCGTCGGTGTGCCCTGCGCCGTCGCCAGATGCAGCGGCCCGTTATCCACGCCCAGAGCCAGGTCGGCCCGCGCCAGCAGCGCCGCGAGCCTGCCAACATCGGTCTCGCCGATCAACGTCAGCGCGGGCTGCCTCATCTGCGCCCTGATGCCCTCCACCTGCTCGCGCTCGCCTGCGCTGCCTGTCAGCACAATACGAAGGCCATGCGCGCGGGCCAGGGCATCGGCCACACGCGCCCAGGAAGTTGTCCCCCAGAGCTTTACCGGCGCGCCCGTCCCTGGATGAATGACTACCAACCTGTCGCGCCCGCTCATATCTGCCTGCGCCAGCCGCTTCTGTACCCAGGCGCGCTCCTCATCGGTGGGCGCAAACTCCAGCGGCGGCTGCCCCTGAACGGGGGCCACGTTATCTAATTGATCTAATTGGGCTACCTGCTCAGCCGATAATTTCCTTGTCGTCGTGCTGCTGCCAGACCCATCTTTTGCCAGGAGCGCCGCTGCCCGAACCAGCCGCAGATTTTGCCTGACGGCATGTTCGCCAGCGCGCAGCGGCAGCGCCCAGGTCAGGAAGGGCGTTTGCAAATCAGCGGCATAGCCCAGGCGCAGCGGAATCCCTGCCAGATAGATCAGCCAGACGCCCCACCAGAAATCGGGACGCAGGACTATTGCCAGGTCATAGCGCCCTCTACGCAACTCTCGCGCCAGCCGCCACAGCAGCCGGTATGGCTCCAGCGCGCCCTGCGTCTCGCGGCGAAAGCCCGGAAAAGCGCAGGTCTGTATCTCATCGAGAGAGGGGTTACGCGCCACAATCTCACGAAACCAGGGACCAATCAGATAGGTAATATGCGCGTCCGGCAAAGCGCGCCGCAGTTCGGACAGGGCGGGCGTCGTAAAGAGCATATCGCCCAGGTGATCGGGGCGTATCAACACTACTCGCCGAACCTCGCGCACCCGCGCCTGCGGCGGCGGGCGCTTGCGGTCCCCTGCGGGGGGCAGCCCTTGCGGAAACTGGGTTTCCGCATTCTCGCTCGCTGCGCTCGCTCGCGGGCTGCCACCGGATTCCCGCACTCTCGCTCCCCTTGGTCGCTCGCGCACCCGCGCCGACCTGAACCCGTTGCGCGCGAAGCCGATAGCCAGCGCCAGCAGCAGCAGGCATCTGCGCGCCAATCGCCTCACGCCTCGCGCTCCGTTCCTGCTGCGTCGTCGCTCGCAGCGGCGCTCGCGCTGTCCTGGGTTGGCGCTGGTCCGATAGCGAAGAGCAGGTCTCCCTCGGCGGCAACGTTCCCTTCCACCGACACGCGCGCATGTCCCTTGCCGATGCCGCGTCGGATAGCCGCCAGCGTCACCTCAATGGTGAGGGTATCGCCAGGCGTTACCTGGCGCTTAAAGCGCCAGCCATCCAATCCCGCCAGGAAAGCCAGACGCCCCTGATATGCTGGCTGGCTCAGCACAGCTACCGCGCCCACCTGGGCCGCCGCCTCCGCAATCAGCACGCCCGGCATAACCGCGTACTCAGGAAAATGCCCCTGAAAAAACGGCTCATTGTTGGTCACATGCTTGAGGCCCACAGCGCGGTCTGCGCTGAGTTCAAGCACGCGATCAACCAGCAAAAACGGATAGCGGTGGGGAATAATCCGCCGAATTTCTTCAGAGCTTAGCACAGATGGCTCCTGCTTCGCAGAGATCAAAGCGCCGCCAGAATGCAGCGCGCCAATGGCATCATTATAGCATGCGCTGGCGCTGCATGAGCAATCCATTGTTTACCAGCGCCTGCTCCGCTAGCCCTCGACGATTCGGCCATCCTGAATAACCAGAACGCGATCAACAGCCTCTACAATCGTCACGTCATGAGTGGCGACGAGCAAACCGATCTGCTGCTCGTGGGCGGTGCGGCGCAGGAGGGCGGCGATAGTGCGCCCGGTCATCGAGTCGAGGTTGCCGGTGGGTTCATCGGCGACGATGAAGCTGGGTTTATGCACCAGGGCGCGCGCCAGGGCCACGCGCTGCTGCTCACCTCCCGAAAGCTCCAGGCCGCGATGATGGGCGCGCGGAGTCAATCCGACGAGTTCAAGCGCCTCGCGGGCCTGCTTGTCGCGTTGGTCCGAAGGGACCAACGCCAGGCGCAGCGGTATCTCAACATTTTCTTGCGCTGTCAGCGAGGGAAACAGGTGAGCATTCTGGAACATCATGCCGATCTTGTCGCGGCGCAATTTTGCGCGGGCCACTTCACCCAGCTTACCGAGGTCTTTGTCCAGAACCAGTACCTGCCCCTCTGTCGGATCATCCAATCCGGCCAGAATACTGAGCAGCGTCGTCTTGCCCGATCCAGAGCGTCCGCGCAGCGCCACAAGCTCCCCCGGCTGAATGCGCAGGTCTATGCCCCGCAGGGCGTGGACAAGGCCGCTGCCGGTGCGAAATACACGGGTCACACCGCGCGCCTCGGCAATGGTGGTAGTGATTGCTGCTGCTTCCATAATGGCTGGTTACTCCCCTTCTTGTAGATGATCATTGCGCTGCTGAGTTGGCGCCTACCGCTCTTCTTGCTGATGCAGCTACTGCGAATGGCCCTCGCGCTTTGCCTGGGTAGCCGCTGATGGAATGGAGGGGCTGTCTCTACCCGGCAGTTCCGCGCCGGGCGGCCAGAGTTCCACATGGTCGCCCACAATGCGGACAAGCGCGCGCCCGTTGAAGGGGAGGGTGTCAATCGCTTCTTTGGGAAGCTGAAGCCGACCGACGCGATCAATCAGGATGGATTCCACATGGGTCTCGCCGGGCAGGCCAATAATCGTGCTGCCATTAGCGAAGTGAAAACTCGTGTCAGTGAGCGGAGCCTCGCGGCGAACGGTTTCGGTGCTGGTGCGCCCGTCGCGGATGGCAATGGTGCGATCTGCTGCGGCGGCAATGGCTACGTCATGGGTGACGATGATGATCGTCAGGTCGAGTTCCTGGTTCAGTTTGTGCAGCAGGGTCATCACTTCGCTGGCGGTGACGGAATCGAGTTCGCCGGTTGGCTCATCAGCCAGCAGGAGTGTAGGCTCGTTGGCAAGCGCGACCGCAATGGCGACGCGCTGCTGCTCTCCGCCGGAGAGTTGATCGGGCTTTTTCTTGCCCATGCCGCCCAGACCCACTAACTCCAGTAATTCTTGCGCCCGGAGCGAGCGCCGCGCCTGGCTGACGCCGACCAGCACCTGTGGTAGTTCGATATTGGCGGCGGCAGTCAATTCAGGCAGCAGATTGCGCCCGCTCTGTTGCCAGATGTGGCCCACAACGAACTGGCGGTACTTGACACGCTCTGCTTCGCTCAGGTGTGTGAGCGCGCGTCCGGCAACGACACAGGCTCCGGCGGTGGGGCTGTCCAGCCCGCCTAGAATATTGAGCAGCGTACTTTTGCCAGAGCCGGATGCGCCAACAATTGCCAGCATTTCTCCTGCTGCGACTTCCAGGTCCAGTCCTTGCAACGCCACGACTTCGAGATCGGCCACCTTATAAATCCTGACCAGATTTTCACAGATGACCAGCGGTTTCGACATAGCAGCTTCCTCGTTTACCTTCATGTTAATCCTCATTGAGACGGAGTGTCTGGCTGATCGATGGCTTCGAGACGATGCGCGCCATCATCCCCAGGGCAGTAATGCACAGCAGAACCAGCAAAGCCAGCGCGATGATAAGGGACGGAGGAATCACCATCTGGACGGGCAGTACCCGCTGGATGACGTAAAACTCACCACTGGTGATCCCCAACGCTTGCGTTGCGCTGGTGAAAACCAGCGCGGGGATGGCCGTCACTGCTAGCAAGGCGCCAAAAATGACACCAAGACCTATTGCTATACTATATACGACACTTTGCTCACACAGCAGTACCCTGGCAACCTGGCCCGGCGTGCTTCCCAGCGCGCGGAGCAAGGCAAAGTTCATCAGACGGTTCCTGGCGCTGAGCCAGGAGCTAATCAGATTACCCACCAGAGCCAGCAGCAGAGCGATGGCTGCGCCCAGCGCCAGATCACCGATGAGATTGACATAGAGCGGGTCGCTTTGTGACCGGGCAATCATCGCTCGCCGGTCATAGAACGGAACAAGCGCCAGCGGGCCACTGCTCAAGGCGCGGCGCACGCTGGCAAGCATGGCCGGTTCATCCGAGGTTCGCAGCCAGACCTCGTTCCGCTGAATAGGCGAATCGGTGGCTCTTCCAAAGATGGTAGCAAAGGTCTGGTAATCAATCAAGATACCGCCAGGCGGGCTGTAATCGCCAGTGCCGCCGGAAACCAGGCTATCGTTGACGGTGGGAATGTGCTGCACTTCTTCAATGGCGATAAATGGGAGAAACGCCCCTGAGTTAGAGAGCGCCAGGGAAAACGTAGCCCCTTTGGAAAGATCAAGCGCATTCCAGGCAAGGGCATCAACAATAGCCGGAATCTGTGACCCGCCGGACGCGCTTTGTCTGGCAAGTTCCTGCATAAGGGCGGGAAGCGGTTGGGAAGCGTCCTGATCGGTCCAGATGGCTGTCCGGGCATAGGTACTGGTATCCACCGCGCGGATTTCGAGCGCGATGCTCTGATTGTTGCCTTCGGGGACAGCCTGGGTGCTGTAGCCCAGGGCAGCGGAAAGTACGCCTGGAATACGGCGATACGCGGCTGTTTGCTGCGCCAGGGGAGGTTGCTCAAAGATGCCGGGGGGAATGGTCCCGCTAAAGTCAGCGCCCACCTGATAGGCGCTGACTTTGCGGGCTTGCTGCGCTTGAGTAGCCTGAAAGACCAGCGTGAAAACGCCGAAACCGCTCGCCAGCGCCAGCAGCAAGATCATGCGCGTGGCCTGGCGGGGAGCGCGCGCCATCTGGGCTATCGCCAGCAGCATTGGCGCACCCGGACGCCTGGCGCTAAGCCAGGCTCCTAGCTGTAAGAGCAGGGGAAAGAGGCGCAGGAACAGCAGAATGCCCGCAACTATGAGCAGCATCGGCGCGACCAGCGCCAGCGGAGTAGAGATCAGCAGATTGGTTCGCGCGTCCAGCGCCCCGGTATGGGTAACATAGAGCGAGAGGCCAAAGCCGGTCAGGGCGATAATGACGAAGAACACGTCAAGGTTGAGACGACGCCAGAGCGGGTGTCGCGTGGAGCGGGCAGCTTCGCGGCGCAGGGCCAGCACATCCTGGCTGGTTGAACCACGCACCGAAAGAATCATAGCGATAACGGCACAGGCTGCCGCCGCCAGGGCAAACCAGCGCAGCGTGAGCGCGATCTGCAAGGGGCTGCCATCGATCACATTAAGCGCATTCTGATCGGCTGGAGCCAGCAAGCGCAGCCCAAGAATGCGCGCCAGGGGAATGGCGAGCAGCGGCCCAACAGCCAGGGCAATCAAGCCCAAGCCGATGCTCTGAGTGACAAACGAGCCGAAAATGTGATGGCGGCTGGCCCCCCGGCTCCGCAGAAGCGCGATGACCCCAGCCTGGCGATCAATGATGAGATCAGCAATCATGCTGGCGAAGAAGAGGGTCAGCGCCAGCACTTGAATCAGGAGGATGTCGGCGGGAATGCTGGCAACAGCAGCGCGATCACGATAGCGTTCAAGGGTGCTGGGCGCGCCGTATAACTCCAGCGGCGGGCCAAAGAGCTGCGGATCAGAAAAGTAAGGCGTTTGTCCATAGTCGTGGACGATTTGCGTCTGCGCCGAAAAGAGCCGGGCAATGAGGTCGTCAAGGGTACCCATTGAGATGCGGTTCACATCTAACGTGTAATACCAATCGAGAAATGGCTGCTGGTTCGGGACGAAATACACCACCCCATCATCCTCATGGGCATGTCCAATCGTGGTGAGCAGGGCCAGATACGTATCGGTAGACATCAGGGCTTTATAGCTGATAAATGTCCCCAACGGGGATGGGTCGAAGTCGTATCCCTGCCAGAAAGGGTCATCACGCTCTGGCGCGAAAATACCTACCACGCGCAGCTGGAGCGTCTGGGTGGCTACCTGCAAGTGCGACACCTGGCGCAGATAAAAGGAGAAGGAGAGAGGGATTGTCGCGCCAACGCTGACGCGCAGCGCGTCGGCGGTTTTCTGGGTGATGACGCCCTCAAGTTCAGCGCCTCTCTGCTCAGGCAGCCGCCCCTGGAGCAGTTCGGCGTGAGCCGCAGCCTGCTGCATATCAAAGCCCAGCAGCGCCATTTGATTACCACTCTCGCCTGGGTCGGAAGAAATGATGTCTATCCCCTGAGTCTGAAGAATAAACTCCGGGCGCTTTTTGATCGCGGTTCCCAGGTGTTCTTGCATGAAGGATCGGAGCGGCTGATCGATCTCTTCGGCAAAGACCTGTTGATTGAGGCTAATCGCTTGGGTCGAAAGAATGGCTTCTGAATCCTGGGGAGTGGCGTTGAGGACGGCACGCAATCCGGCAGTCAGCGAGACTCGTGAGAAAAGGGGGACTGCGCAAACAAGCACGACCGCCACCATCACGCCCAGAGTCGCCACCAGGAGCAAGCGCCAGGTTTCACGCACACGCCAGAAGGCTAAAGTCACCATTGGAGGAATAACGGCGCCTCTTTCGCGTCGGGGCAGCGTTACTGTTGGGCGCGGCTTTGTAAGCACGTCTGGCTCAAGCTCCCTTCCAGTTGGCCGGTACAGTAGGGAGATATACAGCGCGTAGCGCCGTTGAAAAGAGGGTGGCTTCGGCTTGTAACCGGTTCCGTAACCGATTTTGACATCGGTTGCTCCTAAGTATACTGCTGAGGCGCTGTTTTGTCAACCTACCATACGAGCGGTGATAATGGAGGATCAGAAATCATCTCGCGCGCCGTCCTGAGCGGCGCGACGCCGCAGGCGCTGCGCTTTGATGTCACCGCGCAGACACCACCGGCAGAGGCAGGGTTTGCGCTGATGCGAGTGAGGAAAATATCGCCAGCCCAGTCCTTGGGGAACCGCGCGCACTCGATGCAACTCCGCCCGCCCAATGGAGCGCGGCACAATCACCTCAAACCCTTCAGGGTCAGGCGACTCGGTAATGACCTTGATAGCTGCGCCAGCACTGATATACTGATGGGGCTGATTATAGCGGCCAACCTCGACTGGCTCATCCGGTGAGAGAGAAAAATAGATCGCCACCATAGTGCGCTGCCCACTCCGCTTGAGTTCGCGCACCCATTGATGGGAGATGTAATAATTGGGCAGGACTGGCATACAGAAGACTCCCCGGCCTTTTTTCTTGATGCCAGAGCGTCTGATGCGATTCACCTGCCCGGCTGAGGTAAGATGCACAAACAGTGACATGATCGTTCGCTCCTGCCCAAGATGAACCCTTAAACGCCAGCTATGCCAGGCGTCGCCAGAGCCGTTGCGCGCGAGACGGTGCGCGTCAGCCAGACCTGTCTGCCTTCACTCCGTAGCGCCTGATAGACTGGCCGGGCCTCCTCCAGCGAGTGAAACAACGCGAAAAGCGTGGGGCCGCTCCCGCTCATCCGCGTCAGGGATGCCCCCGCCTGTATCAAAGCGGCGCGGCCCTCAGATACAGCGGGATATTCCTGGCAGACACGCGCCTCCAACGCATTGACCAACCTGTCCAGCGGCAGCGGAGCGCCTGCACCTAGAGCCTCGACCAGCTTCTTTGTCGCCTGCCCATCGGTATACGCATCGGGTGTCAGCACCCGAAACACCGCCGGAGTCGAGACAGCGACAGGAGGCTTGAGCAGCACGGCCCACATACCGGGGAGATCGGGCAGAGGCGTCACATGCTCGCCGCGACCCTCCACCAGCGCAGTACCCCCCAGCACAAAAAAAGGCACATCCGACCCCAGGCCCGCCGCCAGTTCCAGCAGGCGCGCCTGGCTCAAACCCAACGACCACCAGGCGTTCAGCGCCAGCAAGACGCTGGCGGCATCGCTGCTGCCGCCGCCCAGGCCCCCCTGCGTCGGCGTCTGTTTCTGCAATTCGATGCGCGCCCCGCGCTGGCAGCCCGTCGCCTCGCGCAGCGCCTGAACCGCGCGACACACCAGATTATCTGGCCCATTCAAGGCTGGCGCATCGCAAAAAAACGCTGTCGCGCCATCGGCCAGCGCCCGAAACGCCAGCGTATCCGCCAGCGCGACCGTCTGCATCACCGACGCCAGTTCATGATAGCCATCCGCCCGCCGACCCAGCACATCCAGCGTCAGATTGATTTTGGCATACGCTCGCGCAAAGAACCATCCTTCTGTGCGCATCGCATTCATGGCGCAAAAGCCCTCAGCTAGAAACCCCAATTGTTGAAACGATAGAAACCCCAGGCTTATAATACACAATACCCTACCGGGCCGAATGCGCGTTAATCTCCGCATGCGAAAGGATAACACAGAGCCGATGTCCACATCTCAGCCAACTACTGCTCAGCTACGAGTCATGGTTATTATGGCCCATCCCGACGACGCCGAGTTTACCTGCGGGGGGACCGTTGCCAGCTACACCGCCGCAGGCGCGCGAGCCGAGTACGTGCTGGCAACCAGCGGCAACCGGGGCAGCCACGAGCCGGGCATGACGCCAGAAAAACTGGCCGCCATCCGCGAAGCAGAACAACGCGCCGCTGCCGAAGTCCTGGGAGTCGCCGAAGTCACCTTCCTCCGCTATAACGACGGCGAGGTCGAGCCTTCCATCGCCCTGCGCCGCGAACTGGCGCTCGTGCTGCGCAAGGGCCGACCTGATATTGTGCTGACCTTTGACCCCTGGCAGCACTATCAGGTCCACCCCGATCATCGCGCCATTGGACAATCAACCCTCGACGCCATCGCCGATGCCCGCATGCCTATGTATTATCCCGAACAAATCAGCGGCGACGTGCGCGACCATCGCGTGCTCGACGTGTATTTCTTCGCCACCGATCACCCCAACCACTGGGTAGACATCACCGAAACGATAGACAAAAAAATCGCCGCGCTGCGCTGTCATGTCAGTCAGGTTGGCGACCGTGATATGGACCCATTCATGCGCGCGCGGGGACGCGCTGTTGGTCAGGAACGTGGGATGCTCTATGCCGAGGCGTTCAGACACCTGCCCATGATTCATCCAACCATCCCCGGCCCGCGCTAAGCGGGTTCCGGGCAGCCAGATCAGCAGCAGATATGGGCCTGGAGGGGAAACCTTCTCCTCTCCGGGTCTGCTGGCGCTTTATGTCCTCAAAAACAACGTTCCAACACAGCGAGCAGTCACCCTGCGGGCAATCTACTGAGCTTTCCTGTCTGCCCTCGCGCCAGATAGACTGGCACGCGCTGCTCGGTCTGATCCATCTTTTCTAAGAATGTCTGGCTGATGTCTATACCAAGCTTCGATGAGAGCGCCAGCAGGTAATACAAGACATCAGCAATCTCATAGCCTATCGCGCGTCGTTTCCGCGCGTCGTCTAGCTCACGCTCAATCTCCTCATCATCCTTGAAGTGAAAATGCTCAGCGATTTCCGCAACCTCTATCTCCAACCCCATCGTCAAGTCTTTGGGCTGTAATCGCCCGTTCCATTCGCGTTCTTCTACAAATTGTTCAACCACGCCCTTGAGGTATTGTACCGTTGTGAGTTCATCGGACATACCAGATCCCCCGATCTCAGTGTCGGAAAAAGATTAGAACAGGTGTTCACCGCTCTACTATAAATGATAACATGACTCGCCCGCTTGTGCAAGTGCTTTTTCCACACGATTTTTTACACCGTTTGGGCTTGCTGTTGTCTTTCCCCCACCACTGATGATGGTATAATATGAGCCTGTGCTATCAGATAGCACAATCTGCCGGGCCAGATGGAGGGTATGAGCAATGTTTGAAAGTTTGACCACGCGGCTCGATGCCGTGTTTGAGCGCCTGCGCGGCAAGGGTCGGCTCAGCGAAAATGATGTCAACGAGGCTATGCGCGAGGTGCGCCAGGCGCTCCTCGAAGCCGATGTCAGCTTCAAAGTGGTCAAGCAGTTTGTCGCTCGCGTGCAGGAGCGCGCCATTGGCAGCGAAGTGCTGGAAAGCCTGTCTCCGGCCCAGCAGGTCATTAAAATTGTTCACGAGCAGCTCGTTGAAATGCTCGGCGGCACAGACGGCAAAACGAAACTGAATTATGCGGGTACACCGCCCACCATCATCATGCTGGTGGGTCTTCAGGGTTCCGGCAAAACCACCACCGTCGCCAAGCTCGCCAATTATCTGCGCAAGCAAGGCCAGCATCCCTTGATGGTTGCCGCCGACATGCAGCGTCCCGCTGCTGTGCTGCAACTTCAGCAGCTTGGCAAGCAACTGAATCTACCAGTCTATGCTGAAGAACCCGGCGCCAGGCCGCCCGACATCTGCGTGCGCGCCATCAAATACGCGCGCGAGAACGGTGCTACCACCGCCATTCTCGATACCGCTGGCCGTCTGCACATTGACAGCGAACTCATGCAAGAGGTCGCCACCATCCGCGAGCGCGTTCACCCGCAAGAGGTGCTGCTCATCGCCGACGCCATGACCGGCCAGGATGCAGTGCGCGTCGCCGACGATTTCAACAAGGCTGTTGGGCTGACCGGGCTGATTATGACTAAAATGGACGGTGACGCGCGCGGCGGCGCGTCCTTGTCCATCCGCGAAGTGACTGGCGTCCCGATCAAATTCCTGGCGACCGGCGAAAAAGCGGATGCGCTGGAAGCCTTCTATCCCGACCGGCTGGCCTCGCGTATTCTAGGCATGGGCGATGTTCTGACCCTGATCGAACGCGCGCAGGAGCAGATCGACCAGAAGCAGGCTCAGAAACTCGAAAAGAAACTGCGCGAAGCCTCATTTGATCTGGAAGATTTTCTCCAGCAGATGCGCCATCTACGCAAGATGGGGCCGCTCACCCAGCTTCTGGATATGCTCCCCGGCTTCAACAAGATCGCAGGATCAGAGATCGGCAAAGCACTCCAGAACGAAGACCAGATTAAGCCCATCGAGGCGATGATCCTCTCGATGACCTTGCAGGAGCGTCGGCATCCAGAAATTATCAACGGCAGCCGCAAGCGGCGCATAGCCAGAGGCAGCGGCAAGACGGTTCAGGATGTCAACCAGCTTCTAAAGAGCTTCGAGCAGATTCGCCAGATGATGAAGCAAGTGGCCGCCATGCAGAAAGGCGGCAGGGGCCGCCAGAACCTCTTTGGCGGAGGGCGCGGCTTCCCCTTTAGTTTGTAGCGCGCTAAAGAGCCAGCCCGCGCTGAAGGTTAGTGGCAGCCGCAGTTTCCGCCGCAGCCGCAGTTTCCGCCGCCAGCATCGGCATCGCCCCAATCGCTGTCACTTCCAAAATCATTCCCGGCGCTATCGCCTTTACGTGTTCTGGCGACCACCGAAAGCATCCGGCGCACGCGAGGGCTATGGCACTCCTGGCAGATGATGCCAGCATCAGCATGCTGGTAGCTCGTCAGCAGCTCAAAATGTGCGCTACAATCATGGCAATAATACTCATAGAGAGGCATTGGTCCTCTACCTACCTTTCTTCGCTGTGCTGCGCAGGGCGCCATCACTCATCTGTCGGCGGACAGACCAGACCAACCAGCAAAAGAGATATACTGGTGGGAAATAACCGCCCTCATGCAGATGCTATCATGCTATGAGCAACGTTGCAAGGGGAGAGCAAGGAGATGGAGATACGTTTTACAGACCTGCGGCGATTAATCGAACTCTGGACAGCCTGGTACTGCATCGGCGTTGATGGCTGGCTGGCAAGTGACGAAAGCACCCATACCTGTTCGCTGGACCTGCCAAACCCGACTGACGCCAGGGGCAGCGCCAGCCCTCACCCCCCTTATCCACCAGACCCGGCGCTGGATGCGCTCTTCTTGCGCGCCCTCAACGAGAGCGGCCTGCAATGCAACCGTCTGGGCAGCATCAGCTTTAGCCGCGCCAGTACCGGTGCGGAGATTGCCAACGCTGGCAGGCCGGTCGTCGCGCTGCTGGAAAGAGAGCAATCGTTCTTTTCCGGCAAGCGCCTGAGCATGTTCAGCGAACTGCGCCGCGACTACGGCGATTTTGGCAGCCACACCCTGGCGCTGGACCTCGCCGTCAAGAATGGGCGCGTTATGATTTATCACGCCTCGTTAGAGATGAACAATCGGCGGCGCGGCCTCAAACTTGAACTCTGGGAACCCCTTACCAATGCGCTTGCCGCTTACGAAGAGCTTTTTGAGCAGGGGGCTGCCCTGGGGTACAGCTTCAGCGATCATCCGGCTGGCCTGACAGATACCAATGAAGAGCCTGTGGATATATCGGACGAAGAGCGCGAAATGGGGGATGAAGAGTCTATGAGCGTGGAAGAAAACGAGCAGGCTTTACAAGAACGATCTGCGCAGCAGCGGTCTGCTGGTCTGCCATTTCCGTGTCTCAGCCAGGCCGAGGCTACTCATCTTGCCCGCCTCTCTAATCACGTTGCGCCCATGCGCCAGGCCGCTGCCGATGGCGCCATCCTGATCTCCACCCATCCCCTGCGCGAACTGGCTGCGCTCATCACCTTTTCCCGCTTCTGCGAGCCGCTTGGCGTGATGCAGCGCGTCTAAGGTCAGCGCCGAAATAAGAAAAGACTCACCCGAACAGCGGGTAGTCTTCTATCAGATGTCTGAAGCGAGAAAAACGCGCCTGAGCGCAGAGGTGCGCAAGGAACTGAGAGCGTTGGCTGCTCTCAGTTCTTAACAGCGGCCCTCAGTTCTTACACGGCGTAGACTTTTCAACGACCCGTTCGCCCACCAACTGCTCAATTTCGCGTAGACGCCGCTCAGCTACCTCAACATTCTCAAGAGCCTGGGCTAAAATGCGTTCTTCAAGGCACTCATAGGAGTCTTCAATATCCGGGTCGATCTTGCCGCCCACTAATTGGAGCGCGCGCTCAATCTTTGCGTCTAACACGAGTGCTGCCATCGTTTCCTCCCCCCAAGCAGTGAAATGGGATCTCGATGTTCACGATAACCAGAGATGGGTTTACCTGTCTTTATCAAGGGCCGCGTAAAACCCCTCGCTTTAGCTGTGAGGGAGAAGCGGCCTTGACACGCTGAAGCAAACGTGCGATACTGTCGCTAACGTGTTGCGCACGGACAACAGAATAGTGTTTGCGCGTTCCAAGGTAAGCTCCCTTGGGTAAAAGCACGAGCGCGTTGCGCGGACGCCATTCAATACCATTGGTTTCTTTGAGGTCACACTCGCCAGTGGTGAATGCAGCCACGTTACCGGGCCTGGAAGAGGCCCACGACTCTACGGGGTCGTAGAAGCCCCTGGCTTTAGCTATAGGGTACTTCACCCACACTTACGGGTCAGATGGCCCGCAGGTTGCACACTCGTCGCGCCTGCATCTTCCCTGACGCCCAACAGCGCATCATCTCCTCTAAACCAGTAATGCAAGGCACATGCCATGATGGCCGTCGTGTTAGTAGAAACGTTTCAAGCCCTCAGAAATAACGTCCAGTTTGCCTGGTACTATGCCACCTGATTCCTGATGGGGCAGCGCGCTCATGCTCAATGGCTGCTGCCCCTCTCACCGCAAAACAGCCTACGCTGTCACTGTCACCGTCAGATTCATCGTCGTCGGGTGAACTGTACAGGTCACATGATACGTACCAGGGGTCATCCAGGGTGACGTCGTTTTGCTCTCGCCAGCCTGGAAGGACATCCCATTTGTGCCAAAATCTGGCGCACCAGCCTCTAACTTTTTCGCGCCGTCCACCCCGATCACAAGAATATGAGGAGATCCGTTGTTCTTATCATCGGTAAAGGTGATCGTCTCACCTTTCTTGATCGTAATGGTATTCCCGGAAGTGTAGGTCGTTGCCCCCATCGTGACCGTGTTGCCCCCCGATCCGGTTGGGGCGCTTTGCACCTGGCAGCCTGCCAGTAATCCCAGCAGCACTGCCAGGGAGAACACCGCTACAAGTTTCTTCACCATAAGCCCATCCTTTTAACGTTTCGCTGCAAGAAAATGTTCAATTCTAATATGCACAAATAGCCAGCAAGATCAGGAAAGCCGACTACACAAAGGGATACTATCATCTTCTGACAGAGAAGCAGCGGGAAGACTATCGCTTCACGCCGCCTATTCTGCCATCAATAGTATACAAAACAAAAGCAACCTTCATCATCAGGTACTAACCGGATTTCAAGTCAGGTGAATACCTGACCACTGCGCCGACTTTCAGGAATGAGACGAACATGCTACAATAGCTCAGCAGAGCATTGAGACACCGACATTCCTACAACAATTCTAGAGGAAGGATTATCATGGCTGCCCGACACCTGTTGGAGTATAGCATCGTCTCCGCCCATACAATGCCTCCGACACGTCAACAGGTAGAGCGCGCCCTGGAAGCAGCAGGTTTAGGAAGGGTTGATCTCTGGGAGCCGAGCGGCCCCGGTGACCCACCAGGCATGCTGGCGCGGTTTCTGGCCCACGAACGGGACGGAGTCGCCACCGCCAGAGTAGAAATCAGCTTCCAGGGTGAGCGCGTTGTCGGGGAAGTGAATCGCGCGATGTTCCTGGTGCTGGCGCGCAGCCTGGGCAGGACCGACGCGCGCATTCTGAAAACCGGCCAGCTCTCTCTGGAAGTCGAGGTCAACGTCAAAGATACGGCTCATCTCACTTACCTGAATTGGACCATCTGGCTCATTGATGTCCTGCTCAATATCACCGAGGGGGTCGTTATCGATCCGGCGGCGCAATGCTGCCGGGGCCGCGCCGAATGGGAAAAATGCGCCGGTCCTTTTGACATTTCGCGCCATGTCGCCCTGCATGTCACCGAATGGGACCGTGAAACACGCTGGGTTCACTCTCACGGCATGGAAAAGTTCGCCCAACCTGATCTGGAACTGGTAGAAGTCCCTCCTTCCCTGGTCCACGAAGCCATTCTGCTGGTCAATCAAATCGCCGCTTCGCTGGCGAAGGGAACCCCACTGCGCGCCGGGCAGACCCTTCCTCTTGGCCCCATTGGCGAAGCGCGGCTCATCACCAGCGTCAGCCCTGAAGACCACCAGGGACCGTTTGGCCGCCTGCGCCTGGTCGAAGTGGGGCGCCAGGGCAGCCTGCGCGCCAATCAGGCCACAACGCTCCTTGGCGCCGGGGCTTATCTGGAGGGATGCCATCTTGCCGAAACAGGGCAGGTCGAAGAGGCGCTTGCCTGCTTTGACCGCGTCCTGGCCGCCGACCCCAACGCAGAAGCTGCGCTTGGCGCTAAAGCCTCGACACTCCTGGTAGCCCAGCGCCCAGAGGAAGCAGCGAAAGTGGCAGAACACCTGCAAAGCCTGAGCCAGACGAACCCTGATGGCCCCTACATTGCCGGTCAGGCGTTCGTGGCTCTTGGCCGCTATAATGAAGCGGCTCTCCATTTCACCGCAGCAATCCAACGCAACTCCGACGATCCCGGCCTCTTTCAAGCGCGCGCGCGCTGCTATCTGGCGCTGGGCCGCCACCAGGAGGCGGCTGCCGACCAGGGCCGCGCGGCCTTCCTGGCGTTGGAGCCACGCTGAGGCGCTTCAAGAGCTTACTCCTGGTACAAGAGTCCCCCATGAACTCATCTGGACACCCTTTCCGGGTCGTCATGCGTCTTATCACTATGAAAGGCGCTAGACGACAGCGCCTATCCCCTCAGTTGCTCAAGTGAGGAGTTGGATGCGCACAGGCCGAGTTGGCAGCAGATGGCAGCAGGCATCTGGCTGGTTTATCATCTTCTCGATCACCAGCACAGCCGTAATGATCGGCCTGCTGCCAGCCCCCACAGCGCACGCCCTGGGGGCAGCGGCCAATCTCCCCAGCGCGCACCCGGCCCTTCGTCCGGCCAGCGCGCACCCGGCCCTTCGTCCGGCCAGCACGCCCGTGTCTCCTCCCCCCACCACCATTACCCCCACGCCCAATCAAGGACCAGTGGGAACACTGGTCACGCTCCAGGGAACAGGCTGGTCGGCAGGAAGCCAGGTTCTCATTTCATACGACAACGATCCTGGCTGCGCTAGCCCAAACCTCACCGAACTCTCCCCTGACCCCAAGCCAACCGTGAGTGACGCAGGGACATTCAGCGTTCGCTTTTCCTGGCCTGCGGTTTCTGCGACAGGTTTCTGGTACATCTGCGCCGCTACCAGCGATGCGACCGCCAGTGGCGCCGCAGTGTTCACGGTCCTTTCTCTTTCGGCTCCATCGCTGACCATCCTCACCAAAGGCCCCTTCTTGCCCGGCCATAGGATCACGGTTCAGGGGAAAAACTGGTTTCCTGGCGGCTGGAGTATCTCTTTCGCGCTTCAGCAGGTGCGCAGCACTGGCTCATTTTTTCTCGAAGAAAGCGTCATATCGCGCTTCAACGGAACGTTTGATCCTACCAGCATCACCATCCCGCCCTATCTGCCACCAGGCAGCTATTTCCTGATCGCCACTATGGAGCAGCAGGCGCTTGTAGCGCGATCTGGCCCCATCACCATTGCCGCCACGCCAACGCCAACACCAACCGCCACGCCCAGCCCCAGCCCCACTCCGCTCATCACCCTGACCCCTACCCCGACCATCAGCCTCCCCCAGCCCCCGTCCACACCCCATCGGCTCAGCGGACCCTTGCTGGCGCTGGTCATCATCAGCGGCGGCATGACGCTCTTCTTTGCCCTGATCGGAACGGCGCTCTTCATCTATCTGCGACGCAGCCGCCCTGTCCCTTCAACCGCATTGGCCTTGGAGCGACGCGACGAAACCAGGCAGATATAGACAACAGGAATGGCGAGTTACTGACCGCCAACCCATTCGTGTATGGTAATAGAGGAGTCGAACGGTATGTATTCCTCGTAGTAGCTGAGGAAAGATCATGGAACGTGGATTCTTGCAACGGCGATGCTGGTGGTTCTTCTCTCTCTTTTGCCTGGGCATGCTGCTCTTTCTGAGCGCCTGCGGTTCGGTGAGTCCCGTCGGCCAGCAAGCGCAGCAGTATAAAGCCGCGCTGGATAAAGAGCTGGCTCACGCGCTCCAGATTGGCGTGCCTCAGACCATGCTGACGCCAATCCAGCAGCAGGAAAAGCGCATGGCGCAGGGCGCCACGCCAACGGGACTCTTCGGCGATACCACTCCCGATAGCGCCTATAAAAATGCCAGCGTCAGCTATCAACTGCTGCTGGCGGAAACCCTGAATGTAGAGATTCAGGCGACACAACTCACGCAGCATGATACAGAGGTTGGCATTGGCAATTTCGCCGATGCGCTGCAATTGCGCCAGAACGAACAATATCCCCAGGTCGCCGTTTTTCAACAGCGGCTAACCCAGGCTGAAACCAACTATAGCCAGGCGCAAATACCCAATGAATACACCAAAATTAGCGCCTTCGTCAGCACCCAGTCACAGGCTCTTTATTTGCTGGGTACAACCAGGGATCAGCTTGATCAACTCAAAAGCGTGCTGGCCCAGATGAAAAAAGCTGGCCTGAATACCGCCCTCGGCCAACAAGAATATCAGGACGATCTGGATAACTTCCAACTATCTAACCAACCCGATCAGTTGACCAAACTTCAGGGCATCGTGAATACACAGATTCAGCAACTCGTGGCCGACCAGACCGCCGCGATCCCCTATGTGGGCGCCGCGATGCTTCAGAGCTTTCAAGACCTCATCGATCAGGCCAAAAAATATGGCGAAAATGTCACCCAGTTTCAACAGCAGCACGACCAGGATATGTCTGATCTAGAGGACGCCCACTCGCTTCAGCAGTACCTCCAGCTTTCCGCGCGGATTCAGTCACAGAGCGCCTCCATGAACTTCATCCTGGTGCGCGGCAAAGCGCGCTATGACCTGAAAGCTCTCAAAACCCTGATCGGGAAGACAAAATACGACAACGACTATGAGTACCTGAATGGTACCGACGCCTATAACGACGAGGCGGCCCGTCTCACATACGCCAGAACCGTGAGCGATTATCAGCAGATTGACAATCAGCTTACCATCCTGCTCAACAATATTAATGCTTTGCTCACCAACCTGAAAGACCCCAACTACAATAACCACGATCAGCCCCATCAGGTTGATATGCAGCTCATGCAGCAGTACCACCTGACCAAAGGCAAGGTCATGATCGTCTCGCTTACCGAACAAACCGCGCGCGAATATGAAAACGGCAAGCTTGTTCACTGGAACTACGTTGTCACTGGCCGACGGGAACTCCCTTCACCACCAGGACTCTGGCCGATCATCTTCAAAGAAAGCCACATCATCTTCAAGTCTAGTGAACCCAAAGACTCTGCATTCTGGTATCCCGACACACCGATCAACTACGCGGCGGAATTCCACGTTGGCGGCTTCTTCTTTCACGACGCCACCTGGCGCGCGCAGTTTGGGCCTGGTACCAACCTGCCGCATGCCGACTATAGTTCAGGGGATTTTTCCAGCAACGGCACGCATGGCTGCATCAATTTACGGCTTTCCCAGGCGCAGTGGCTCTATGGCTGGCTTCAAGTCGGTACGCCAACCATCATCTTCTAACCTGGCGCCAACGCCCTCACAACAAGAGGCAGGCTCCTTGAACAGGAACCTGCCCCTCGATCATATCCCCGGCCTCTTCCTGGCCTACCAGTAGCGTTCTTCTTTCCAGGGATCGGCGCGATTATGATAGCCGCGTACCTCCCAGAAGCCCGGCTTATCCTTCGCCAGAAACTCCAGGCCATCCAGCCACTTCGCGCTCTTATACGCATAGAGCTTCGGCACAATCAGCCGTACCGGCCCGCCATGCTCTGAAGGCAGATCAGCGCCATCGTGCTTGAGCGCAATCAAAACATCATCATCATTGAGATCGGCCAGCGGCAGATTGGTGGTATAGCCAGTCCAGGAATGCACGCTCACAAAGCTGGCCTCTGGTTTGGGCCTGGCCCGCTCCAGAATGGTACGAATATGGACACCTTCCCAGGTATTATCGTAGCGGCTCCAGGTCGTCACGCAATGAAAATCTGCCGTCAGCGTGACGCGCGGCAGCGCGAGAAATTCATCCCAACTCAGCGTGAAAGGCTCCTCTACCAGCCCTGTCACCGTAAACTGCCATTTTTCCGGGTGAAATTTCGGTGTTGATTCGTAGCTTAGCACCGGCCATTTCTTCGTCAGATATTGCCCTGGCGGAAGACGTGGGTGTTCTGCATCCTCGCCCTCCTGCCCCTCTGGCGCGCCTTTGCGGGTCAACAATTTCGACAAATCCATCAGCAACCTCCTGGTCAGCTACCTCACAAGTGCTGTCAGTAGCCTCTATCGCTCACGCCTGGCGTTCGGCCTTCACCAGCGCATGAGTCCTGTTTATCTATTTCTTAGTCTTTTTCACCCTCAAAATGTTACGGCCCTGCGGGGAACGCAAAAAGCGACGGGAATAGCCCTGGGGCAAGGCTTTGCAAACTCGTCCCCGACAAGCGCCAGAAGCAGCGCATACCTCTCAAATTATAGCGCGGAGCGTCACAGCCGGTCAAGGAGCAAGCCACCGCTTTTCTATAGCAAAGAGACAGGCGGGCAATGAGTAAGCGCCTTTTGACCAATTTCTCTCCATGCGCCCGTTCGACTGCTAAAGAGGCATGCTTTTTGCGGCCAACTTCTGGCGAGTTCAGTAACATTCCAGGGGCATTAAGCGTTTACAATAGTAGAGCTTGATAGGCTGCTCTATCCCTATTTCTCCAGCGCGGCGATCTCATCACTTAGCCAGAACCAGTCACAGGATACGCGCATCAGGTCTGACCCCTGGCCTATCGGCGGAAATCTGGGCGCGATCTTATCTAAGACGCCCGTTTCTATACCTATCTGCTATCTCTGGCAAATATCTATTGCTTACTTAACCAAGGAGGCGTATGATGGAGAGCGCCACCACCAATCCATTCCCATTCTCACCGCCGCCTGAAGGGCCGCTTCCAACGACGATCAATGTCTTCCCATCGCAGCACCTTGATCAACTTCCTGTTGCCGCCTTGCTGGCCTTTGTTCCCCGCCTGCGAACCACCCATCGTGTATTGAACGGAAACGTGGGAGCGGGGGTCGCTACCGGACGCACTCACTACCGGCTCAGGCTGGGAGCAGGGCAAACCCTCTATATCTCCGATAACCTGCTTGATCTGGTGCGTTTGATTGATGGCCGCCGGAGCATCCAGGCCCTGAGCGACACGCTGGCAGAGGAGCAGGGGCGGCCTGTCCACCCCGCCGAGATCGTCTATCTACTGCGACGCCAGCTTGTACCCGGTGGACTGGTGGAACTTTCATTGCCGCTGGCCCTCCCTGAACCTAAGTCAGCCAAACATGCGGCTGATTCAGCCGAGACCGCCCTTGTTCCACACAGCGCCGGCGTGGCAGTGGCGCTGTCATCGAATGGAACCTCTGTCGGCGCTGCCTTCCAGCCCCGTCGTGTGACGACTCGGCCACTGACCGCAGAGGATGAGGCGCAGTGGATACCGCCTGGCCGTCGGGCGGAGCGGCTGCGCGCCACACGCCATCCTCCGCTGCGCCAGCAGCGGCTGCGGCGCGCCTCCTATAGAAACCTGGTCGCCACATTCCTGGTCATCCTGGCAGCAGGCGCAGCGTTTGCTTTTGCCCACTCAGGCTTCAGCCGCGCCAACTTCACGTCTTTCGATCTGGGTACCACACTCTTTGGCGGCCCGACTCCTACTGCTACACTCTCAGCGCATCAACTCACGCCGACCCCAACACCGATACCACAACCGCGACTCTATATCGTGCAGGCTGGCGACACACTTGCCAAGATTGCCGGATATTTCAACGTGACCGAGCAGTCGCTGCTTCTGGTCAATACCATGCAGAGTCCCAATGAACTCAAAGTGGGGCGAGTTCTTATCATTCCAACCGTCTATCACAAGGGCGCGAACCTGGCGAAGCTGGCATATCCTATCTTTTATGTCGTTCAGCAGGGCGACACGCTCTATGACATTGCCCAACGCTTCGGCACAAGCGCAGATGCGCTGATTCGATTCAACCGGATCAGCAATCCATCGCTCATCAAACCAGGCGATTCGCTCGTCATCCCCGCAAAGACGCAGAAATAGCGGGCGCCGACACCCCTTGGAAACCAGACATCGCCAGAAACCGAACAGCGCATCCTGTCAGGGCAACCAGCGAGACAGGGTGCGCTGTTCATTTTCAGAACGCGGCTGAACTTATGAGGCATCCAGTGCTTCGAGCAGCAGCGTTCGCGTCTTCTTGACAGTATAGCGCACATGGCCCAGGCTATTCGGGGTATCGGAAAGCGTCACGATGAAGGCGAAATCGCCGAGCGGGTCAACACTCACCAGCCCACCCTCGTACTCCATCAACGTACCCACCACGCTGCCCCGGCCAATCTCCTGCCCAAGCGCCTCCGCCGTCCCCAGCCCCGAAGACCCCATCGCTCCCAGCGCCTCCAGCTTTTCCAGGCTATCATGGCCCACCCCCTCAATCATCAGCCCATCGCGGCCCACCAGCGCCGCCAGGCGCACGCCAGGAATGGTCAGAAACTTTGAGAGCGTCTCCTTTAACTCACTCATAGCGGTTCCTCTTCTCGTGACAGATACACAGGCACAGCCGTCGCCTGGCGACGGCTGCCCTGGAATCCCCAACCAATTTGCTCTCTCTGGCTTATACGCCCGAATGCTCCAGGCCACGCTTTGTGGACGCTGCATCCACCGGCAGCGGAGAGTGGCCGGGAAAGCCGCCAGGGCTGAGCGCAGGTTTCGGGGTAGGCGCGCCTCATTTTACACTACCGCTCACAGCGGCGCAATCTGAGTAGGAAGAAGGTATACTGCCTGCTGCTTGCTTTTCAGCCACATTGACACCGCCTGCCAAATCGGGTATAGTATGGGATGCCAACTGAATACTAGTGTGTCGCAGGGTGGCTCGTCACGAGCAGAATAGGGAAATCGGTGCAATGCCGATGCGGACGCGCCACTGTAACCGGCCAGCTTTCCTCGTCAACCGCCTCGTCTGGAGACCCCAGCGGGCAAGCCACTGCCATAGCTAGATGGTGGGAAGGCGACGAAGAGCGCGCGAGGAGCCGGAAGCCAGGAGACCTGCCCTGCGGCTCTGCTCGCCATCCTTCGCGCCAGAGGAAAGAGCAAGCGCCAGGCCAGCGTGTCTGGCCCAGTATCCTCTTTTCCAAATTGGATGGAAGAGAGGGTTTTTTATATGCTGGCGCCACACTCACTGCTTGAAGCCAGATGGAGGTGCTTCTATGCAACGGCGCTTTTTCGCCATGATCACCCTGCTGTTTGTGCTGACTGTCCTGCTGACCGCCTGTGGCAGCACAGCATCCAGCCCGCAGACATCCTGCCCAACGCTCAAAGCTCAAGATTTCTTCGGGAACGACATCGCGTTTTCCTGCACCGCGCCCAAGAAGATCGTCACGCTCATCCCTGCCGAAAGCGAGATCGTCGCCGCCCTGGGACTGGACGCGAAGGTCATCGCCGTTGACTACTACACCGACTACCCGGCTGGCCTTGCCAGCAAAGAGAAAATCAGCAACGCTAGCGGCGTCTATAACATCGAGGAGATTGTCGCCCTCAAACCCGATCTGGTTCTGAGCGACAGCGGCATCACCGAAAGAAGCTTCAGCGGCCATGTTGACAGCAAGCTTGTCAGCCTGGGCCTGCATGTCGTTGACCTGCCCTTTACCCACACGCTCAGCGATGTGCTGCATAATATCTCTATCGTCGGCGCGCTTACTTTGACGCAGACTAAAGCCCAGCAAGTGGTAGCGAACCTGCAACAACGCATCAACGCCGTCAAAAATAAGGTGGCAGGCCAATCTCAGCATCCAACCGTCTATCTGGAAGAAGATTACAGCACCCCTGGCTCGCCCTTTACAGTAGGCGCTGGCTCAAAGGAGGATGACCTCATTCAGGAGGCCGGAGGGGTGAATATCTTCGCAGACAATACCACCAACGGCGGGTATCCGCAGGTCAGCGATGAAGCCGTGATTAAAGACAATCCCCAGGTTATCATCCTGGGCGATGGCATCGCCCCGCAGCAAGTCGTCACGCGCACCGGCTGGAGCGTTATTGACGCAGTGCAGCATCAGCGTGTCTACCTCATTGATGTCAACCTGCTCTCGCGGCCTGCCCCGCGCCTTGTGGATGGCTTCGAGGCGCTGGCAAAAGACCTGTATCCCAGCCTGTTCAGTTGACACTCCCCAGCCCTAAAGGCCGGGGATGCTCGGTTCAGCGCCACGCTTCCGTGGAGTGGCTCCCCGACGGGTCTGCCCGACCCGTTGGATGTTCAGGGCGGCGTTGTGGTCCCGGTGCAGGCTCGCCCCACAATCA
>DATBHW010000021.1 GCA_036557285.1 Ktedonobacterales bacterium | reverse complement strand
AACCAACATCGCCATCCCTTCTACTGGGGGCGTCGAAGGCGGCATCGACCCCACCGGCAACCGGGCGTAGCCTTGGTCCCGGTAATCTCATAGACTTGCCGGATGGACCACTTAGCCAGTGAGGGAATTGGTGGGCAAGGGATAGAGAAGCCTTCAGAGCGTAGCCTGGTGGGTGGGGAACTCTAGCCAGCCCTTACGTCAGCCTGCTGGCGCGCGGTGATTTGGAAAGCAAAGATCAGGATCAATTGCAGCCAAACTGAGCATACAGCAAGCAGAAGAAGAGACAAAGGAAGAGCGGTGGAGCGGGCAAAGTTTTGTCTCTTACTTCCTGCTAGCAGCTATGATCTGCTCGCGTGCGTGAAGAGGGCTTGAAAGAGTCCTCTCATTTCTTCACTACTCACATCCAAACTGGCATCCCCTACCGTGAATTCCAGTCTTTGATAAGAAGGGAACACTGTCGGCGCCAGGCCAGAAAACAGCCAGATACCGGTTTTCTCAGCCGTCTCTAGGGCCGCCGCAAGGAGCTTTTCCCGCTCGCCCCGTAAGAAGAGGTGCATCATGTTGGTGTGCGGGGGAGCTGGGACGATTTCAATCTGTGGCAAGGCTTCCAGGGTGTTCGCAATTTCCTGGGCTTTTGCGCAGTAGACAGCTATCCGTCCCAGTCGCTCACGGAGTCCTTGACGAGCCGAGAGGACATAGGGATACAAGCGAATCAGATTCCCGCCATGCCGCCGTTGCCAGATGCGCGCCTCAGCCATGATGTTCGCTGGTCCGGCCAGGACACATCCTGCCAGAGCGCCCAGATCCTTATAGAAGGAGACATATACGCTGTCGAACAGGGCAGCGATTTCGGCGTAGTCGCGCTGATAGAAGGGCCGGCATTGCCAGAGCCGAGCGCCATCCAGGTGCGTCGGTATGCCGCGCTCACGTGCCCAGGCAATCATAGCGGTCAACTCGTCCCAGGAGGGTAACTGGCCCCCAATTTCGCGCTGGGGGAGTTCCAGCAAGAGCGCCCCCAAGGGTTCGGCAACTCCTTGAAGATCATCCAGAGTCATGAGGCGGCTGGGGTTGCCCACCAAGACCTGCTGCAAGTGATGCAGGTTTTGGTAGGCTTGATGCTCATGCAGTTCGAGATGGCATGTTGGGTGAAAGGCTATCCGAGGGATACGGCGTTGGTCTGCCCAGAGGCGCAAGACAATCTGCTGGCACATCGTCCCACTGGGCATGAAGACCGCCGCTTCTTTCCCTAACAGGTGGGCGACTTCCTGTTCAAACTGGGTAACAATCTCCCCTTCGCCATAATGGTCCGCCTCTACATCAGGATCGATCATCTCGGCCAGCTCTTTGAGTACCTGATAGGGGCGCTTGGGGTAGTGGCCGACGAGGAAACGGGTGCATCTGCGCCTGATCCGCTCTCGGTCTGTCTGATCCATTGGATTACCTCCTTAGTGGGAACACCAGTCCTTCGTCTTATTAGCCCCGGACCTCCTGGGGTACCTGGTTGAAAGGGCCTCATCCATCAGTATACGCGATTGGACATCCCTGCTCCGATACGAATGCCACCAGCCTGGTCGGTTCAACGAAGCGCCATCGCGTCAAGGCATACAGAAGTGGCGGCGCTGGTGGGCAGCAGCGCCGCATCTATCTTCCTTCCAGTTCCCAAGTATATCAGGGGTATCTTTCCTGCGATATACCGATGTATCTTACGTCATTTTGACACGGTGAGAAATACCGTGAGCAAAGAGCGAATGTTGGCCTCCTAAGTGCAAGCTAGACTGATGAGTAAGAGGAAAGGAAAGATGTGCTGCCGCCACCGGCGTGAACCATGAAAGGAGCTTGCTCGTACTATGGACCATCTTGCGGCGTCCAACCTGACAGAAGCAGGAGCCAGCCGCGCCCCGATTGTTGAGACCCCTCATCTTAGCAGGACAGACAGTACCAGCAAGTCCACGACAAGCCTCAACCAGCGCAACGCACATGGGATAGGTTCCTGGCTGGCGGGGCAACTTGAAGAGAACAAGCCAAAAGGCGCTATTGCCTCACTCGATGGGGTGCGCGCTCTGGCCTGCCTGACGGTCATCGGCTATCATATCAGCTTGATGACCCACGACATGCGCCTCTGGTCAACTAACAACCCCCTGATCAATTCAGTCCTTCTCGCGGGGGGCGCTGGAGTCACGCTCTTCTTTGTGTTATCCGGCTTTCTGCTCTTTTTGCCCTATGCGAAGGCACTTGCTTCTGATCAGTCCTGGCCGAGTACGCGCCTGTTTTATATGCGCCGGGCGCTGCGCATTATCCCAGGTTATTATTTTTCTTTGTTCTTGCTGGTGCTGCTGGCAAAGCCTGAATATCTTGAGCCGCAACGCTGGAAGGAATTAATACTCTTTCCCTTGTTCTTGATGGATTCCACCAAGGCAACCTTTCAGCAACTTAATGGCCCATACTGGACGCTGGCTATTGAATGGCAGTTCTATCTCCTTTTGCCGCTGATTGTTCTAGGGATTCGCTTTGTGGCGCGGCGGATACGGTCTGAAAGACGTTGGTGGGTGGTTGTGGGGTGTTTGCTGGGGATGATCGGCTGGGGATTGCTCACGCGCGCTTTGGGCAGCTATTTTATGGCGCATCCGGCGGCAACCTTCCTGGTCCCGCGCAGCGTCCTCAACGTCGTGTTGTTCTTCACCTATGGCTTCAGCGGGAAGTATCTGGAGGATTTTGCCGTTGGCATGTTGGCTGGCCTCGCCTATACCTTTTTGTATACCCCTACGGTCAGGGTGAAATTGTGCCTGCACGCGCGTCGGGTTAGTCCCTGGTTCTGGGGTGCTGGTCTACTGCTGCTCTTGTTTATGGCGATGCAGCATTATAGCCTGGACTTCCACTATACCTGGCCGATTCTGCCCGCCCTTTTCCAGCTTCCTGGCTGGTTACATGAACTCGGTTTCTCGCTGGGGTTCGGTTTTTGCATCCTGACCATTCTATTTGGTCCGACCTGGCTTAGAAAGCCTTTCGAGTGGGGGCCGCTTCGCTGGATAGGGCTGATTTCCTATAGTCTGTATATCTGGCACCTACCGCTGCTCTTCACCTTCCTGCACCACGTCGGCCCCAGCTTGAGCAATCTGCCCCATCCACTAGCCTACAGCCTCTACTGGGTATGGGCAGCAGTAGTGGTAATCCCCTGCTCGTTTGCGCTTTACACGCTGATCGAGAAGCCGGGTATGCGGCTGGGCAGTAGACTCCGAGGCCAGTTCGCAGCCCAGCAAGGACAGGCGCGCATCACAAAGCGACTCGCCCCAACTGGGGAAAGGTTGTAAGCTAGTCTGAGGCTTGCTGCTGTTTTCTTTGGCTGCGCTGAAGCTGCGCCTCACGATAGGCTGCCATGACGGCGGCATGCTCAGGCGAGCGCAGGCAATCTTCCTGCGCGGCCAGAAACTCGCTCATGAGCGCCTCGGTGTCCTGAGTGAAGGCCCGGTCAATCTGGCGCCTGGTGTGTATCAGCGCGGTAAAGGGGATGGCAAGCAGTTCTTCGGCAAGAGTCAGCGACCGCTCCTCCAGAGCGGCAGGCGCTACCACTTCGGTGATCAGGCCGAGCGCCTGTCCCTCCTCAGCGTTGAAGCGCCTGCCTAAGAGACAAAGCTGCTTGGCCGGTCCGGCCCCAATGAGCCTGGCAAGACGCATCGGTCCCAACGCCGCAATGACCCCCTCTTTGACGGCGGGGATGCTCAGCACTGCATCTGTGCTGGCGATACGCAAGTCGCAGGCGAGCGCAACTTGCAGGCCGCCGCCCAGGCAGTAACCCTGAATGGCGGCGATGGTGATCGCGTTGAGATCGGCCAGCGCGACCACTCCGCGCTCCCAGGTAGCGAACCATTCTAGTGATAGATGGCCTTGCGCCAGTTCCTTGACATCCAGGCCGCTGCAAAACGCCCGGCCTTCGCCGCTGACAATGACGACATGCGCCTCCGGGCTGTGCGCCAGATAGTCGGTGGCCGTGACCAGATCGTTCACCCACGCCCAGTTAGCTGCGTTGAGCGCCTCTGGACGGTTGAGGCGCAGCCGCGCCAGGGGGCCATCCACCTCGCAGCGCATGGTTTCAAGCTCTAAAGTAGCCATCAGTTGTCTTCTCCTATTGATACTTGAGGGTTGGCGCTTATAGCTTTCTGAGATCGACGATCCGCCGGAGCTTCCCGCCCTCGCTTCTGGCGACGGAGCCGGGGGCCATCAAGGTGATCTTCATGTTCAAGCCGATGCTGCCCTTGATTTTTTGCTGAATGCCGCCGCGCAGGCTTTGCAAACGATGGTCGGCTTCTATAATGGCTTCGGATAAGGTTTCCTGGGCAATCTCGCGGAAGAGAGCTTCACTTACCTCCACCTTGACCTCAACGTCATCGAGCGTTCCCTCGCGCTGCACGACCACCTGATAGTGGGGCGCAATGCCGGGGATGTTCTGGAGAACTGCTTCCACCTGAGTAGGATAGAGGTTCACGCCGCGAATGATGAGCATATCATCGGAGCGGCCTCGAACTGGCGCCATCCTGACATGGGTTCTGCCACAGATGCAAGGGTCGTGCGTTAGATAGGTGATGTCGCCGGTCCAGTAGCGCAGAAGGGGCATCGCCTCTTTGGTCAGATTGGTGAAAACGAGTACGCCTTCCTTGCCATCTGGTAATGGCTCACCTGTGGCGGGGTCTACCACCTCTGGGTAAAAGTGGTCTTCCCAGATGTGGCTGCCTTCGCGCGCTTCGATACATTCCTGAGAGACGCCCGGCCCGATAATTTCGCTGAGGCCGTAGAGGTTGGTCGATCTGATGCCCAGGCTGGCGTCAACATCGGCGCGAATGGTTTCGGTCCAGGGTTCCGCGCCCATAACCGCGTATTGCAGGCTAATGTCCTCTGGCGCGATGCCCAGGCGCTTAAACTCTTCGCCCAGCGTCTGCGCATAGGAGGGCGTGCAGCAGAGGACTTCGGGTTTCAGATCAAGGATGAGGGTAATTTGCCGCTGGGTCATGCCTCCAGAGACGGGAACAACGGTCATGCCCAGCTTTTCGCCGCCGTAGTGAATGCCTAGCCCTCCGGTGAAAAGCCCGTAGCCATAAGCATTGTGAAGAATCATTCCAGGACGGACGCCAGCCGCGACAAAAGACCGGGCCATCACCTCAGCGAACAGGTCTATATCATTCCTGGTATAGCTGACAATCGTGGGCTTGCCTGTAGTGCCGCTGCTGGCATGCACCCGTATGACCTGCGCTCGCGGGGCCGCCAGGAGGCCGAAGGGGTACTGGTCTTTCAAGTCCTGCTTTTGGGTGAAGGGGAGTTTGGGGAGGTCTTCTACTGAGCGAATGTCGGCGGGTCTCAGGCCAGCGCGGTTGATCTGCTCCTGATAAAATGGGACGCGCTCATAGACATAACTGGTGATCTGGCGCAGGCGCTCGTCTTGCAGCTTCCTAAGCTGGTCGCGGGGGAGCGCCTCGACCTGGCTATACATGCTGACCTCCCTACTCCAGCCTCGGCACTGAGGCTGGTCTATAGAACAGAACAGAACAGAACGGGTGCAGCGAACCTATTTCATTGTAGTCTGTCACTGCTCAGGCATCAAGTGACCCATCAAGCCAGCGTTCGGCGCATGTATGTGTCAAGATATTTGCCGAAGCGTTGCAGAAAAATCTCTGAAAGCAGTATACTTGAGGGCAATTCTGGTCAGGAGTACACGCATGTTGAATATAACAAACCAGCCGCCGGTTTTTAGCATACAAGATGCCTGCCGTATTGCTGCTGAAGTGTACAGCCTCCAGGCTGTCGCCCAGCCACTCCCTGGCGAGCGCGATGCTAATTTCTATCTGAAGAATGAGGCAGGGCAGGAGTTTGTCTTGAAGATTGCCCCTGCGGAAGAACAACGGACGCTGCTGGACATGCAGAACGCAGCATTAAAGCATCTTGCCGCTTGTGATCCTTCGCTGGTATTGCCGCAGGTGTGTCTCACATCGGCGGGGGAGTCAACAGCCACAGTCACAAGCTCTGTCGGCGAACAGCATTTCGCGCGCCTGCTCACTTATGTCCCAGGGCAGCTTTTTGCTGAAGTCAAGCCGCATACACCGCCACTGCTTCACAGCCTGGGGGTTCTCCTGGGCAAACTGGATCGCGCGCTGCAAGATTTTTCTTACCCGGCTGCGCAGCGGATATTGAAATGGGACTTGCAGCGCGCCGCATGGATTCGTGATTACCTCCAGCACATTGATGGGCCTGAACGGCGGGCAATAATCGAACACTTTCTTTCGCGGTTCGAGGAGCAGGCGCTGCCGGTATTGCCGACTCTGCGAACGAGCGTCATTCACAATGACGCCAACGATTACAATGTCCTGGTCGGCGCTGCTGACGGCATGCAGCGGCATGTGGTGAGCCTGTTAGATTTTGGCGATATGGCCCAGACGTATACCGTCTGCGAGGTTGCTATTGCGGCGGCCTATGCGATGCTGCACAAAGCTGATCCGCTTGCAGCAGCGGCAGAGGTGGTGGCGGGCTATCATGAGGTATTTCCGCTGAACGAAGCGGAACTGGAAGCCCTTTATCCCTTGATCTGCATCAGGCTCTGCGTGAGCGTGGTCAATTCGGCCTATCAGCAGAAGATCGCGCCGGACAACGACTATCTGACCATCAGCGAGCGGCCTGCATGGGCGCTGCTTGAGCACCTGATGAACGTTGCTCCGGCATTGGCACACTATACGTTTCGCCATGCTTGCAAACTGCCCCCTTGCCCAAAGACTGGCGCGCTTGTTCGCTGGCTGGAAAGTAACCAGGATAAGTTGGGCCGCGTGGTTGAACCTGATCTCCGAGTTGCTGATAAGGTGGTCTTCGATCTGAGCATTGGCAGCGCCGAAATGGCGAACCTGGCGGAAGCGGCTGATGTGGAAACATTCACTCGCCGCCTTTTTGACCGAATGCGGGCGGCGAATGTCGCGGTAGGGATCGGCCAGTACAATGAAGCGCGCCTGATCTACACCAGCGATATGTTCAAGATGCAGGGTAACGATGGCCCCGAATGGCGCACGCTGCATGTCGGCCTGGATGTGTTCATGGAGGCTGGATCGCCAGTGTTAGCGCCTCTGGATGGCGTCGTTCACAGCTTTCGCAACAATACCGCTCCGCTTGATTATGGGCCAACGATCATTTTGCAGCATACGATTGCTGAGCAGCAGCTTACGTTCTACACGCTGTACGGCCACTTGAGCGAAGATTCGCTCGATGGCCTCTACGAAGGCAAGCCGATAGCCCAGGGAACGCGCATTGCCAGGATAGGGAATTATCCTATCAATGGCAATTGGCCGCCGCACCTGCATTTCCAGATCATCACTGATCTGCTTGGCAGAGTGGGCGAGTTTCCTGGCGTGGCGCGGCCCAGCCAGCGCGACATCTGGTTGAGCCTGAGTCCCGATCCGAATCTCATGGTTGGCATTCCGGCTGAGTGTTTCCCTGGCGATGGTCTGAGTATCGAGCAGATCAGGAGCCTGCGGGCGCAGCGGATCGGACTTTCGTTAAGCGTCTCATACCAGAATCCGCTCAAGATCGTGCGCGGTTCGATGCAGTATCTCTACGATCAGGATGGGCGCGCGTATCTTGATGGCGTCAACAATGTCGCGCACGTTGGTCACAGCCATCCGAGAGTTGTCAAAGCCGGGCAGGAGCAGATGGCGGTCCTCAACACCAACACGCGCTACCTGCACGATCATCTGGTGCGCTACGCCGAGCGGCTGTGCGCCACGCTGCCAGAACCTTTGAGCGTGTGTTTCTTTGTTTGCTCTGGCAGCGAGGCGAACGAGTTGGCGCTGCGTTTAGCGCGAACCTATACCGGAAGACAAGATATTGTTGTGATAGATGCCGCCTATCATGGGAATACGACGGCTCTGGTTGAGATCAGCCCGTACAAATTCGATGGACCAGGTGGGGCAGGCGCGCCATCTCATGTCCACAGGGTTCCGATGCCGGATGTCTATCGCGGAGCGTACAAGAGATTCGACGCGGAAGCAGGCGTGAAATACGCGCGACATGTCGAGGAAACTATCCATCAGATTCAGCAGCGCGGGCGTAATGTGGCTGCCTTTATTGGGGAGTCGCTGCTGGGCTGTGGTGGACAAATTGCGCTGCCTGACCACTATCTTGAGAAGGTCTATCGCTATGTGCGCAGCGCGGGCGGCGTCTGCATTGCTGACGAGGTGCAGGTAGGTTTTGGGCGCGTCGGCACGCATTTCTGGGGATTCGAGACGCAGGGGGTCGTACCCGATATTGTCACGATGGGCAAGCCAATTGGCAACGGCCATCCGCTGGCTGCGGTAATCACGACTCCCGAAATTGCCGCTTCGTTCAATAATGGCATGGAATATTTCAATACGTTTGGCGGCAATCCAGTTTCGTGCGCAATCGGGCTGGCAGTGCTGGATGTGATTGCTGATGAACAGTTGCAAGCGCACGCGCTCAAGGTGGGCGAACATTTGCAGCATGGCTTGCGGGAGTTGATGCAGAAACACCCCATCATTGGCGATGTACGCGGGCTGGGCCTCTTCATTGGCGTCGAACTGGTTCTGGACCGGGAAACAGTAGCTCCGGCGGCTGCGCAAGCCTCTTACATTGTGAACCGTATGCGGGAACGGGGCATCTTGTTGAGTACCGATGGCCCGCTGCATAACGTCCTGAAGATCAAGCCGCCGCTCGTCTTCTCGGAGGCGAATGCAGATTTTCTGGCTGCGACCTTAGATGAGATTCTGGCTGAAGACTTCGTAAGGTCTAATATCAAATCCGCATGAAGCGGAGCGTTTTACCTGTAGCGCCGCCTGGAAGGTGGCTCAACGCTGGCCTGCCGCTACGTTGGCCTGGGGGCGAACGCTCGCCCCGGCGGATCGTTGGCCGCCAAGAAGGGACGCGCGAGCGACCAACGGGAGCGAGCATGCCGAGGCCCAGCCGAGGCAAGCGGCCCTTCCCGAAGGGAGGCGGCGCTACAAGTCGAAGCCGCAAGCATGCAACAGGAGGGGTGACATGGGGCTGACCTGGAAGTATCACTTTATTGATAAAGATGTTGTGCGTGTCACGACTCTGGACGCGCACGCGGCGGGTGAGCCATTGCGCATCATTACGGGCGGATTGCCTGAACTGAAAGGCGCGACGATGTTGGAGCGGCGGCGCTTCATGCAGCAGCGTTATGACCATATCCGGCGCGCGTTGATGTGGGAGCCGCGCGGGCATTTCAATATGTATGGATGCGCACTCACGCCTCCGATTACGCCTGAAGCGGATGTCGGCGTTATTTTCATGCACAATGAGGGCTATAGTACGATGTGCGGGCATGGGGTGATTGCCCTGGTGACGGCGCTCGTTGAAACAGGAACGCTGCCAGCGAAAGGGCCAGAAACGCTAGTCAACCTGGATACGCCTGCCGGACTGGTGCGCGCGACGGCACATTTTGCTAGCGATGGGCATGTTAAGCGGGTCTCTTTTCTGAACGTACCCTCGTTTTTGTACGCGCGCGATCTCGAAATTGATGTGCCGGTATGGGGCAAGCTGCGCGTTGATGTCGCCTTTGGCGGGGCGTTTTATGCGTTCCTTGCCGCAGAGGCGATTGGCCTGAAGATCATCCCCGAAGAGGCCGCTCGATTAGTGGCAGCGGGGGAAGCGATCAAGAAGGCGGTCAAGGCTGTTCTGCCTATCAAGCACCCGCTTGAAGAGGATTTGGGCTTTCTCTATGGCACGATCTTGATTGGCCCGCCCGAAAACCCTGACCATCACAGCCGCAACATATGTGTGTTTGCCAACGCTGAAGTAGACCGGTCCCCAACAGGGACAGGCGTTGCGGCTCGCCTGGCGATTCACCATGCCAGAGGCGACATCTCTGAAGGCCAGCAGATGGTGATCGAAAGCATCCTGGGGGCCGAGAGCGCGTTTGCCGGGCGCATCGTCGGGCGAGCAAAGGTCGGCGCATACGAGGCGATCATCCCTGAAGTCAGCGGCGCGGCTTTCATTACCGGACTCCAGGAATACGTGCTTGATCCACGAGATGCGTTAGGGCGCGGCTTCCTCATCTGACGCCAACCCTGGCTGCCACTATTTCCTTTAACCCTGGATGGTCAGGGCATCCAGCGCGCGCTGCAAGCTTTCGGTGGCTTTGACGGGTACCTGGACATCTACCAATCGGCCTGTCTCATCAATGATGAATTGGCTGCGGGTGACATACCCGTCCCCTTCGTGCCAGGCGCCATAAGCCTGGGCGACGGCGTGGTCGCCATCAACAAGCAACTGAAAGGGTAACTGGTATTTTGTCTTGAATGCCTGGTGTGAGGGACTATCATCCGGGCTGATGCCGAGGACTACAGCATGCTGTTCTTCAATCTGAGGGGCAGCGTCACGAAAATTGCACGCTTGTAAGGTGCATCCGGGGGTATCGTCTTTAGGATAGAAATAGACGACGACCCGTTGGCCGCGCAGGCTGGCGAGACTGATGAGGTCGCCTGCCTCGTTAGGCAGGGCAAACTCAGGCGCGAGGTCTCCTCGCTTGAGTGGGGTGTCGGACATGATCTCCTCTTTCTCTGTAAAGCATGGGATGGGCCAGATTTCAGTCTTTCCACGTCACCAGCGCGTCCAGCGCCTCGATCATGGTATTGGAAACAAGCAGCGGGTTGATCTCCAGCGCAGCGAGATGATCCTGAAGCCCCAGGGCAAGCTGGCTCACCTGGAAGATTACATCTGCGAGCGCCTCTTTGTCTACTGGTGGCTGTCCGCGCGTGCCTTGCAGCACAGCCGCGCCCCGCAATTCTTCGATCATGGTAATGATCTCGTCTCGGTTCACGGGCAGGATGCGCACGCTGGTGTCCTTGAATACCTCTGTCCAGATACCGCCAAGCCCGACTGCCAGAACGAGTCCCCACAACTGATCACGCAGGATGCCCACCAGCAGTTCGGTTCCCGGCGGGCGCATAGGGCTGACCAGCACTCCGTCAATAGTTGCAGCGGGGAAGCGCGCCTGCGCTGTTTCCATGAGTGTCTGGAACCCTTGCCTGATCTCATCCGTCGATCTCAGATCGAGCAGGACTCCGCCCACATCGGTTTTGTGGACAATGGCGCTGGATTGAATCTTTAAGACAGCCGGGAACCCCAACGCCTGCGCTGCTGAAACGGCTGCGTCTGCATCTGCTGCCAGTACGCCTGGCACGACTGGAATGTCGTGCCGCTGCAAGAGGTTGCGCGCCTGGGACTCCGACCAGGCTCCAACGGTGGCCCCATCGCGGCTGGCTTTGAGCGAAGGCGCTGCGAGGGAGGATGCCGGATATTTGCCAGACTTCTGCGCGGCGCGGCAGCGTTCAGACCACCACAGCGCGTTACCCAGCGCGGTCATGCCGTGTTCCATGCCGCCGACAAAGTGAATCCCGGTGCGGCTGGCAATGGAACGGCCAAAGGCGGTGAGATCAACGCAGGTATTGGCGAGGACGATCACCGGAAGACTGGCCTCGCTCACCGTCTTGCCGAGGAGATCGAATCGTTCGAGCAATGGCTCAAGCTGCGCAGGCTCAACGCGCGGAGGCTCAACCAGGCATACTATAAAGTCGAAGTTTGGGTCTTTTATCACGATGTCCAGGGCGCGCTGCATCAACAGCCGATCAATCACAACGTATCCAGTCACATCTATGGGGTTATGAACGGTGGAAAATGGGGGGAGCAGTGCCTGGAGTTGCTCGACAGTTGCAGGCGCGAACTCTGGTAAGGTGATGCGCTCTTCCTGGGCGCGGTCCGAGAGGATGTCGCAGGCGCCGCCGGAGGGGGTCACGACTCCCATGCGGCGTCCGCGAAGTGGGCCGGTGTAGCCCATCAAGCCCGCAGTGACGAGCAAATCTTCCAGGGAATTGACGCGAATGATGCCAAGCTGCCGAAAAGCGGCATCATTGACTATGTTGTCGCCTACCAGGCCACCGGTATGGGCGAGCGCCGTTTGCGCGCTGATGGGGCTGCGCCCTATCTTGAGAGCGATGATCGGTTTCTGGCGCTCCAGTGCTTTCTCTGCCACGCGGCGCAGTTCGTCTGGACGCCGGATTGACTCAAGGAAGAGGGCAATCACTCTGGTCTGTTCATCTTCGATCAGGTAGTCAATAATGTCGGTTGTCGAGATCATCGTCTCGTTGCCCATCGAGACGAGCAGGCTGACGCCTATGGCATGGGCCTGCGCGAACGTCAAGACGGCGCTTGCCAGCGCACCGCTCTGGAGGACCACGCCAACCGGCCCCCCAACCAAGGGAGGAGTAACGGGCAAGCCATAGGGGACAGCCTGAGCGACGGCGTTGATAAAGCCGTTACCGTTCGGCCCCAGCAGCAGTACGTCCCGATCCTGTGCCAGGGCCAGGAGTCGCTGCTCCAGCCTCGCGCCTTCGGCTCCCGTCTCGCTGAATCCGGCGGTGAGGATAACCAGATTACGGATGCCCGCCAGAGCCGCCCCTTCAACGATTGGATAGACCTGAGCGGTTGGAGCCATGATATAGGCCAGGTCCACCGGCGCTGGGAGGTCTTGCAGAGACTTGATGGCAGGTTCGCCATGAATGGTCTCGTATTTCGGGTTGACGCAGTACAGCGGCCCCCTGCTGAACGCTTTCAGGTTATTGAACACATTCAGCGACCAGCCGGAGCGGTCTGTTGCCCCGATGAGGGCGATACTTTGGGGGTGAAAGAAGGCGCGCAACCGTTCGGGGGGAATGCGCTGCGCCTCAGACATGCGAGCTATCCTACCTTTCAGTAGCGGTGTCCTGGTCTACCAACGCTCCAAAGCGGTTAATGTCTTGCCGTATTATATCCAGGCTGCTGCGCCAGAAGTCTGCTGCGCGGAGGTCAATACCAAAGCGTGCCGCAAGGGTTCCCGCATCGGCCAGGCCGGTGGAGGAGAGCAGATCGTCATAGCTGCGCTTGAAGGCTTCGGAGTCAGCCTGGTAGTGCGCATACAGTCCTAGCCCAAAAAGCAGCCCAAACATATAGGGGAAATTATAGAAGGAGAGATCGCCACTGTAATAGTGACCTTTCGCAGCCCACATATAGGGATGCAGCTCCCGCTCCTCCAGGCTATCACCATAGGTTGCGCGCTGCGCTTCCAGCATGATCTCGCAGAACTCCTCGACAGAGAGAGAGCGCGCTTGCCGCCGCTCAAAAGCCTGCTGCTCAAATAGGAAGCGGCTGGTAATATCTACCACGACCTGGCACTGATCCTGTAACGACGCTTCTAGAATCTCCATGCGCGCGGCTGGTCCGGCGTCTTTCAGCGCCGCCTGCTTTACCAGCGTTTCGCAGAAGATACTGGCCGTCTCGGCCAGCGTCATAGGCGTATTCTTCTGGAGGGCGGTGCGCGCCGCGAGCCGCACGTTATGATAGCCATGCCCCAGTTCGTGGGCCAGGGTACTCATACCTCCGTAATTGGTCTCGTAATTTGCCAGGATGCGCGACTCATCGCGCCGCAGGGGCATGCAGAACGCGCCGCCCTGTTTCCCGGCGCGCGGCTCTGCGTCAATCCAGTGTTCGCGGAAGGCTCGCGCTGCGTACTGCTGTAGAGGCGCTCCATACGCGCCAAAATGCGTCAAGATGTAATCTCTGGCTTCGTCGAAGCTCCAGCTTCGATTACCAGTGTTCAGCGGCGCGAAAAGGTCATACCAGGCCAGCCTGGGGAGCTTCAACGCCCGCGCCTTGGCGCGCAGGTAGCGCCGAAAATCAGGGAAGGAGGCTCTGGCCTCGTTCATCATTGCATCCAAAATCTCACGGTCCATGCTGGCGTCGAAGAGCGTCTGGTCCAGAGGCGAATCCCAGCCGCGACGGCGCGCCAGGGCATTCACCTCGCCTTTGATGCTGTTCAGAGCGGCGGCAATTGGAACCGCGTGGCGCTGCCAGGCGGCAAGCTCGGCTTGATAGGCGCGCTGGCGCACCGAGCGGTCTGGATGAGAAGCCAGGTTGCGCACCACGCTCATCGGCGCTTCTGCTGGTTGCCCTTCAATGTCCAGCGGGACGGCAATCTGCGCAGTGAATGTATCGTTCAGCGTGGACCACGCGCTGCTTCCGGTTAAGCGCAACTCGGCGGCCAGCGCTTCTTCGATGGGCGACATGAGATGCGCGGAACGCTCTTTGGCTTGACGCAGCGCAAAGCTATGCCCGGCAGCCAGAGGGGAACGCTCGATCAACGCTTCGACATCGAGCGAGCCGATCCAGGCAGTGAAGCGTGTCATCAGTTGGGAGAGCAGGCTTTCCTGCTGTTGCAATTCGCTCAGGCGAGCCAGAGCCGTGTCATTACGGCTGTCTGTGCTGACAAAGGCAAAGATATACGCTTCAATCGTTCCTACCTCTTCAAGCACAGCGTTGATGCGCTCAAGCACGCGCTCGACATTGGCGCGCGTCTGCTCATCGAACGGCGCGGGCTGTTGTGGAACGACAACTTCGTCGAAGAGCGCCTGGAGGGCAGCGATGTTGGCTTGCATGGCACGAAAGCTATCGGCAAACTCGGAGGATTCAAGCCCTGGATAGACAACCGTCATATCCCAATGGGGCAAGGTTGCGGTCATAAAAATATAGTCCTTCTCTTGAAGTGGAATGGAGATATTATGCCACATTGTCAGGCGCTCATCAGGCTTGCTTCGTGGAGCGAGATGCAGCCAGCGCGCGCTCCAGATGGGCGAGCGAGGTGTTTCCACCTGAGCAGACCAGCCCCACCTTCTTGCCCTGTAGTCGTTCGCGCAGCCGATAGGCGGCTGCCAGCGGAGAAGCGCCAGCGCCTTCTGCCAGGGTGTGGGCATATTCAATCATCCAGACCATCGCCTGCAAAATCTCTTCTTCTTCCACCAGCACAAAGTCGCGCAGCCCTTCCTGGAGGATGCTCTGGGTCATAGTGAATCCAACCCCGGTGGCTAAGCCTTCAGCAAAGGTCTGGTTTGCTGCTTCTACGAGGCGTCGTGCGCGCCAGGACTCGTAAGCTGCGGCTGATGCTGCTGCCTGCACGCCGATGACTTCGATGGCCGGGTTGATGGCCTGGGCGACAATGCAGGCGCCAGCCGCGCCGCTGCCGCCACCGATTGGCACGATCAGCGCGTCAAGGTCGGGTTCATCCTCTAGCATCTCCAGCGGCCCCGTCGCTACCCCGGCGATCAGCAGTGGCTCGTTGGCGGAATGGATGTAACGATAGCCTTCGCTTTGTGCAAGCGCCTCGCAGTGCAGCCGCGCCTCGTCGAACGTGCTGCCATGCACGATAATCTTCGCGCCCATGCCCTCGATGGCGGCCACCTTGCCAGGATTGGAGCGTTCCGGCACAACGATGCGCGCCGGGACGCCAAAGAGCCGGGCGGCATAGGCGATGGATTGGCCGTGATTCCCGGTAGAGGCAGTAATCACGCCGCGCATCCGCGCCTCGGCGGGAAGTTGAGAAAGATAATTGATTCCGCCGCGAACCTTGAAAGCCCCCACAGGCTGATAGTTTTCATGTAACGATGATTGAACACCTGCGAACATTGGGGAGTACGAAATCTCCACCCGCGAAGTGACATCATCTCGCCCCTGCCGTGGCCGGATCGTGAGCGTGGCGAGAAAGCGGTTGAATTCGTCCCGATGGACGAAGGTGCAGCGCCGGGATTCCTCACGTTTAGACGTGGCGAATTCACCCTTACCCGCCCGATGCCAGATAATCTTCTCGCTGACGCCTGAAAGCTGGGCCGCTTCGGTGAGCGACAGCCACTCTTTCTCCGTCTCTACAAACGCGACTTGTGGCTTCGCTACCGGCGTGGGGCGGACATCGACATGCACGCCCAGCACCTCCAGCGCGTTGCGCTTCTCCTGAAAGGTGGCTTCGGCATACCGGCCTTGCATCACGTTCAGGAAGTTCAAGAAGTTCAGGATGCTGCTGCGGTAATGACCGACGAGGCTCTCCATATCGCGTGAGGCCGAGTACTCCTCTACGTACCGCTTCAGCCGCTCCTCTTTCATTCTGACGTCCTGCCCGATGAGGTTATAGTAGTAGCTTCCCTCCGGGTACTTGGCGCGTTCAGTGCGGACAAAAGCCAGTTCCTGCTCCAATTGCGTGACGAGCTGCTCCCCGCGCGTGTCTTCCAACATCGTTTGCAGCGACTGTTTAATGCTGCCCTCAATCGTCTCGCGGATGAGGTCCAGGCGCTCGAATACCCGGCAGCACTCTGCCCAGACGACTGCATCCAGCTTACTTGCCGTGATCTCGGTGAGTTCAGGGCAGGCATAGTATTTGTTACTGGCCTTACAGCAGCGGTAGTACGCCTGCCGGTCGTACTCATGTACCTTGTAGCCGCCACTCATCCGATAGCCGCAGACTTTGCAGAAGATGTGTCCCTTGAGCAGGAAGTCTTCTGGTACGCGGTGGCGGTGGCTTTTATCTGCGCGATTACTTCTCAGCTTCAACTGTGCGCGCTCGTAGAGTTCAATGGGTACGAGCGGAGGGATAGCCCCCGGCAGCAGCTTCATGTTGCCGTTCGGCTTTCTCGTCTCCGTACCCCGGGCGGTCAGAGCCTTCGTGCTCTTGCAGATTCGCAGCACTCCGATATTCTCCGTATCCCGCAGCAGCTTATGCACGGTCGAGGGCTGCCAGGCGACTGTTCTGGTTTTCCAGCCGCGCGCTGCGGCAGGCGGCAGGACGCCATCTTCGGTCAGTTTGTGGGCGATGCCGCGCAGGCTCATATCCAGTTCCACAAACAAATGGAACAGGGAGCGGCGTAGCGTGGCTTCCTCTCTGTTCACGGCGTAGGCGGTTTTCTCCTTATCTGCCCACTCCCAGCCATAGGGTGCCCGCCCGGTCGCCAGCGGCAAGTCATGTGCCAGCCGGGTCTGCCAGTGCCGGTTGGCGTACTCGACGATCTTCTCTCGCTCGCTCTCGGCGCTCCATGCCAGGATGGAACGGATGAGCTTGCCGGTCAGGCTGTTATCTATGTTCTCGCTGACCGAGACGATCTCGCCACCGTTCGATTCGATTTCCTCAAAGATCATCGCGGAGTGGACGAAGTTCCGGGCGAAGCGGCGCAGGTCAAAGACGATAATCACGTCGGCGAGGTGATCGCGGATCATCTGACGGGCAACGGTCAGTTTTTCTCGCAAGCTGTAGTGGATGAACCCGCTCTTGGACTCATGGAGCACGAGGATGACGTCTATGTCATGCAGCCCGGCATATTGACGGCACTTCTCTTCTTGGTAGTCCAAGCTCTCGCCGTCCCTCTCCTGTTTATCGGTGCTGACTCGGCAATAAATGACCGCCCGCTTGCGGGCATGGACGGAGGAGGTATCATCTTGGGCGTCAGCGGATACTCGGGCAGACCTGTCAACAATGTGCATCTGTCACCTCACCAGTTTTGATCATCTGAATAAACATCGCACCAGTTCTGCTGATTTCTGGTGCAGTGTCTCCTTTATTTGAGCTTCCACTGCCACGCCTGAATGCCCTTAGAACCGTACACCGCCTTAATAGCGGCTTCGTAGCTGGCGGCCAACTGTAGCGTCCTGACCTTGATACCTTCCGCTTTGGCCTGGGCCAGTAACTCGCTGGCTACATGGGCCTCCCCGTCGCTAAGGGCTGCTCTCAGCCATACTCGCGCTATATCAAGCTTGCGTGCCATTGGTGTCGGTCTCCTCTTCTGCTATAACCTGCTTGACAAACTCCGTATATGCGCCCGCCCTGCCCAATTGCCGGGCAATGACATATGGCTTGAAGCCTTGTTCGTGCAATTCCAGGATGCGGGCGCGTTCACTGGCTTTCTCTCTTTTTTCTCTCTCCAGAGGCGAGAGGAATACCCCAGAGGCAGGCTCCGTCGGTGCATCTGGGGCGAGAGAATCGGGAGAAACTTTCATCGGTAGCGGCGGCAAGGGTGGCACACCTTGGCTCATCGGTAGTAATCTATACAGCGCCTCGTTACTGGCGTATGGTACGCGCACCAGGGAAGGTACGGGCATGGCTTCCTCACTTCTGAGCAGCACTAATCCCTTGCCTAATGGCGCATCCGGCAGCTTTATTTGTTGGTCAAGCAGGGCGCGAGCCGTAGCCAAGCCGCCACCAGCAAAGTAGGCGGTGCGGAGGTTGGCTCGCATCTCACCGCCTGAGCCAATTGTCTCGACCAGGAAGTCCTGGCTGCTGGTTATCAGATGCACGTCCACTTTGCGGCCTTGGCGCAAGAGTTTGCCGGTGGCCGCAACTACTTCGGCTGTATCTTGCTTGTCTAGCTCCGACAAGATAGCGGGCCACTCGTCAATCGCCAGATAGCACGGAGCGCCCCAGGGCTGGCCTTGCGCCCGGAGTTCGTAGCGGTGGTGCATTTCGCTGAGCAGCCAGACGAGCATGTCTTTAATCTGGCGGGGCTGAGTGTAGGGCGGCTTGGCAAGCCGCACGGCAATCATCCTCCAGTCTTCGCCGCTTCTGGAGTCTAAGGCCGTGTAGTGCGGGTCGGCTAACCATACGGTCGCCTGACAAGCCAGGATTTGCGCGAGCAGCAGACGCATAATCGCGCTTTTACCCCCGCCAGTCGGGGCCGCCAGCGCCACATGAGATAGCCCCTCCAAGGCGCAGGTAACAAGCCCCTGCGCCGTCATGCCAAGCAGGATACGTCCAGCAGAGGGCGTAAAGGTCGTCAGTACCTGCGCTAAATCCAGCGGCCCTGGTGGTCGCGGCTCAGGCAGTGCCTCGACTACCGGCTCCAGCGGCTGCACCAATGGTTTCAGCGCCGGTGACACTTCTTGCTTGTACGTCCAGACGTTATAAAAGCTGGATTGGTTGGGGTGGTCGATCATCGCGCCGATATAGTTAGCTGGTATCAGGCGGATGCGCTGCCAGGCGGCGGCGGCTTCGGCGCGTTTCTTGTCTGCGTCGGCCAGAGCGGCTTGTGCGGCGGCTTCGGCCTTCACTGCTTCGGCTTCATCGAGCCGGTCCTGCCGCATACCCCTGCGCCAGCCGAGCCACAGCCGGAAGGCGATACTGATGACGATTGCGGCGGCGATGCCAATGGCAAGCCAAGTAAGCACTTGCCAGAGTACGATAACTACCATCAGCGCTACCATCGCTATACAGCCAAAAAAGAGCCAGCGGGCGAAGTTATGTTCCACGGCTTCATCCCTTTAGTCGAGGGAGATACGAAAGATACGGTTCGTATCTACGTCTATACCTTGCGTACCTTCCTGACAACTACTCAGCCACCGGCTGGGGTACCGGCCACGCGGCAGGCGGTATCCATACCCATTGATTGCCCTGGCGCTTGCTCTTGACGTGCAGCCGCTGCCGTGCAGCTTGCAGCGTGGTGTGCGTAATGCCCTTAGCTATTCCTTCGGCCTCTACGACGGCGGCCGGGCGCGGGCCGTCAGCCAGTGCAGCCTGTAGGAAAGATTTGGCACCGTCGAGCTTGCTAGCTGCGAAAGGGGTCTGCGTCATCCGCGCTGCCCTCGCTTTCGTCACGGCCGATATAGATCGGCGCAAGCTGCTGTTTGGGGAGTGGTACGAGATGATGGTTATCGCTAGCGGCCACGACCCTCGGCTGCGGCTGCTCCGGTTCAGCGAACGCCGCCAGCATGCGCGACGCCATCATGATTTGCTGCTCTGGCGTGGCGTCTGGTGCCATCATGGCGACGAAGTGGGAAACGGCCACGATGTTCTTGGCGGCCTTGGGCCGTTCCGGGGTGAGCTTCAAGAGGAACTGAACGCCAAAAACGGTGACCGCTAGCGCCCAGGCCCAGGTCTTCGGGTCAATGCCGAGCAAGTTGTCGAGGGGCGCCCAGACGACTGACGCGGCGTTCGCCATCATGAAGACGCTCACGCCGTACGCTATGAGCGCCTTCACCAGATTCAGCAGGAACATTGCAGGCTGGTGGAGCGTCAGGCTGTCCTGCATATCTTGGCCGAAAACCAGGGTACTCCACTCGATGGAAAGCGCTAGTGCCGCCGCTGCCGGTATGACGATATACAGCGGCGCGGAGCTGCCGTAGTAGCGGCCCAGAAAGAAGAGCAGCGAGCCGCCAGCAGCGGCCAGCATGAGGATAAACGCCAGGTATTCATGTCCGGAGGCCTGGATAATATGCCGCAGGTTCTGGCGTTCAATGGTGCGCTTCTGGGCGGCCTGGTCGCCTTTCCAGGCGCGGTAGAGGCGCTGTAGACGGCCTACAGGTTGCGATGTAGAGGTTGGCTGGTTGGAAGCGTCCATAGCCACCGCCTTTCTTTGAGCTTCAACGGCGCGGCCAGACAAAACGGCTAGAGCGCTGCACGCTGGCGACCTCTAGCCGTTAAGAACATTAGGGCTAGTGCCTGACCTGATCAGGTGTTACGCTCCAGCGGCGTTCGGGATCACCTATATCCCAACGCCGCGCTTTTATACTCTTCGGTAGTAACTATAACATCATTAGGTGCAAAAATCAATCGATTTGGATTTAATTTGCATCTATCCAACAAAACTCAGCGAGATGTGTATATACTGAGGCCAAAATGTATGCAATAGAGGTGAAGCATGGCCGAAGAAGAGCGATATATCTTGCTCGAGGCGGCGCAAAAACTCGGCATATCCAAGGGGACGCTCGTCAACTGGATTGCCCGTGCCGGGTGGAGTGAACTGGTCGCTACACAAAGGATGGAGTACGACCAACGGGCGCACTACCTCACCGGGGCGCAACTGGAACAGTTGGCGAAGGCTCACCGCCGGACGATTAGAGGCAGTAGCAAACCAGGAAGCAGCGTACTTCCCATAGATCAAGCCGGACCGCCTGGTCCGTTCACCGCTACCAACGTATCGGGCATTTGGCACTGCCGCTACTGGTTCCCAAGTAACATCCGCCCTGGAGAAGAAGAGACCAGTGAGTACCTCGTCCGTATTGAACGTGAAGACGACGGTTTTGTGTTGCATAGTCTGCCGAACAAAGAGCAATCGTCTATGGTGGCACGCTTTACCATCGAAGGCAATATAGCAACTGGCAAATGGTGGGAACAAACGTCACCTTACGGCGAATTCAAAGGAATGATGTACAGAGGCTCTTTTGAGTTAGTTGTTAGTAAAGACTACCGGCAGCTTACTGGTGGATGGGTTGGCCCTGGCCGTGATGGCGACGCACAGAAGATTTACGATGGCCGCTGGGAGCTTACCTATATGAGCGAAACAGTTACTACCTGACACCATTCTTGGAATGACTTGAGAGGCTACGAACGAGCTTGCATATCACAACCTGCCATACGGCAGGTATATTTGGCGGCAGATCAATTTTTGCGGGCCGAAATATTGATCTGCAAGCAGCAGGAGAAGCGTAGTAGCCAAGGCTGATCGTTACTCACCATGTAGGACACGTTGTGTGACAACCAACAGGACGGTATTGCATTTAGAACAGATTCTCTGTTATATGTTGCTCAGGTGGATGTGACGAAGGTACCTAGTCTCATTCATGTACGTTAAGTCGTTCACGTAGCTTCTCTGAGATTGTAGGGAATCTCAGTATCCCCGCCTTGTAGCGCGTGCTCGTAGCCTCGGGATTTGCAGTTGTTGGCAAAAGCAAGCGTTAGCTTTTGTCGCTCCTTCAGAGAGGTGAGCAAGTGAGCTTCGACAAATATCAGGCTTTCGGCGGTGGCCCTCGTATGAATGGCCCGTTCCCTACCGGCCAACAAGAGACGTTTATAGGTGTTCCTGGCGCTCCTCAGCATGGGCATGTGGTTTGGCACGAGGGGCTGGGTGGCCCGGTATATGACTTCGTGCGCGATGCTCAAGGCAACGTCTACGCTAACACCCCTTCAGGGTTGTTTCGCTTCCTGGGAGATATTGCCATTAACGGGCGCTAGCCGCTGCGGGCGCAAACAGGAGCCGTCCTGCATGGGCGGCTCCTGTTGTATCTGGCATATACTGGTAATGTGCAGATACCATCACATCGATACTCTACTGATGCTATCGAGGTCGGGCTTGTCCTGAACAACGCTCTTCCCCTTATTGAAAAAAAGCGTGCGCTGCGGTTGTTTCTCGACCGTCAGGTGTCCAGGTGGCAAAAATACCCTGGTGAAGCTGATTTCCTGGCTTATGATATTGCAGGTCTCCTTGCTACTAATTTTGTGCGCCAGTTGCCAAAAGATGACCCTTACTTGGCAGTGCTGTTTTTGGCAGGTGATCTTGAGCTACCAGAAGACCATCGATTGGTGGGTTCTAGCTGGCCCGCGCTTGTGCAGCTAATCGCGGCGCTTCCTAATGAGTGATGGACACTTATTTGTGCCCATTGATTTCTGCGCATTTCTAGAGCTATAGCCCGTGCAGGTTCAACCCTGGATATACCGATACAGCGTACTTTTTCCAATATGGAGCGTGCCGCATATTTCCTGCACTGGCATCTTCTGGTAGGTATACAGATCCCTATCGAGTTCACAGCGCCAGCTGTTCAGTTACTTTTTTTACTGTATACCTCTCGTCAGTTTGCTACGCTAACGGCCAATATGTCCGAGCGCACCCTGCCGCCCAGTGCTGTTGATTGGTCAAAACTGATCGAACAGGCTATCACGACCGAGGGCGACCTGGGCAGCACCTACAACCGTTTCCACGACTATTCATTCCTCAATATGATGCTCCTGATGATGCAGGGTGTCCGTGAGCCGGTAGCCAGTTACAACCGCTGGAAGTCCCTCGGCCGTCAGGTGATGCGCGGCGAAAGGGCCAAAGAGATTATCGTACCGATAATCGTCAATATGGACGGCAAAGAGCCGGGCGAGAAAGTCGAGAAACTGATTGGCTTCAAGCAAATCCCTGGCGTCTTTGGATTGTCTCAGACTGTTGGCAAGGAACTACCACCTGCCCCGATACCAGGGTGGGACTTTACCCAAGCGCTCGGCAAGCTCGCTATCACCGACGTGCCGTTTGAGGAGACGAATGGTAACATGCAGGGCTACTCGCGCGGCCGGGAGATGGCGATCAATCCGGTGGCTGTCAACCCTGATAAAACGCGCTTTCACGAGATAGGGCATATTGTCCTGGAGCACACTGACCGCGTAAACTTGCACGAGTACGCGCAGCACCGGGGCATTAAAGAGTTCCAGGCCGAAGCGACGGCCTACATCTGCATGAACGAGCTGGGACGGCTCGATGAAGACACTGCCACCAGAAGCCGGGGCTACATCCAGCACTGGCTGGATAACGAGAAACCGCCGGACAATGCCATACGACAGGTATTTTCAGCGACAGAGCGGATCCTGAGAGCCGGACGAATTGCGCAGTATGCCGGCCACATCGCCCTTACCCAACCGGAAGAAGCCTAAGCCTGTCTCTCAGCTATGGAAGGCGACCTCTGGGATGACCGTGATGATGAGTTGGCAGATACCGTCGCTTGGTCGGGCGAGGAGGGCTGGCTCAACGAAATCGAAGTGGACAAGCTGATTGAGGTGTCGTTACGCTGTCCTGAAGTGCAAGAGCACCGGCGTATGCAGCGGCAGCTGGAGTTTGTACGCTGGTTGGTGGAGCACCACTGGCTCAATGAGTGGTTTGATAGGTGGCTATAATGGTTCCTGCGCTTCCAGATCACTTCGTCTGACCACCAGGTCGTATGACGGTATTTCGTAGTATTGCGCCGCGTTATCGAGGGCCAAGACCATCGTCTCGGCCAAGATAATACCGATGAATCGCGCCAGTTCGTCAGTATCCGCCGGTTCGTGGTAGACGTTCCAGGTGTAGAGTCCCGGCTCGCCTTCCATGCGTTCCATAGAGTTATTCGGCTCCTTCTGGATTGCCCCTGGCAGGATCTACCGTGCCCGCTTCGATCATTCCGCGCATGATGTAGTTCGCCATGCGCCGGGTGGCCCGCCATAACCGTTCGTGGGTAATGGGAGGCTCAATATCTGAGACGGCGATATAGTCGTTGATCTGCTCGTCGGCCGGTACAGACACGGCCAAAACAAGGCGGATAGTGCCTGGGGGGCGCTGTGGGGGTGGAGGCAGATCAGGGATGTTTTCCATTACGAATGTATCTCCCCCTCCGGCGAGCAGCCGACAAAGACGGTACGCCGCGTTTCCTGCAAGGCCGGGCCGCCGACCCAACCGCACACCCAGCCTTTCGGCAAATCAAAGGCTGGCAGGTAGTGATCGGGGTTGTACTCGACGTGGTAGCGCAGGCAGAGAGCGCCTAATGCCCTCTCCTGGGTTTCGGTCAATCGGTCTTCCGGCAAGCGTAGGTAGTCGCCGCTCACCGCTCAGTCTCGCTCGGTTTATCAGCGCTTCTCTTGTTCCGCTTCCACCGCTCAAAGGCCGCGTTATGCAGCGCGGCCAGTTGATCTTTCAGGTTGACATACTCCAGCACTTCCTCGTCGGTGAGGAACGGCGTCAGTTCTGTACCTAAGACAGCGCCAGGCATGAACTCTCGGATGGCCTGTACCTTTTCGGCGTCTTTGCCCTGCGGGATTGGCTTGTCGCCGCCGCCCAGGAAGTGCCTGGCGACCTCAAGCGTGTCTTCGCGGCCGTCGTTGTAGCCGCGCATGCGTTCGGCTTCGTCGTCATAGGCGGCGCGGGCCATATCAGCCTTGGTGTACGGCGTTGGGGCGTGTTGCTCAATGGCAGCAAGGGCGTCCAGAGAGTAGTCGCGGATGATGGTTTCCAGGTTTACCGGGGCTGGCCGGTGTTCGCTGGGGGTTTGTCCTTGGGGAATGGTCTCACTCATGAGCCTCCTTCGCTCATTTTTTAGGTGGTCGCCTGGCTATTGCAGAGAATCAGCGGCGGGGTCATCGCCGCTGATGTTTAGGGGATACGGTGTAATCGGGAATTACCAGCAGTATACAGGCGGCCCGTTCTGTGCCTATGAATAAATTCCTTGACAGGCGAGCGGGAACGAGTATGCCGGATTGACAAGACATGGATATTTTAAGGGCAGGTTGCCTATTAATAAGCAAGGGTAGCCATCCTGGCAGTCAAGGTTATGGTACACTCTCTCTAAAACATAGTCTGGTTAGCCGTTGTGCGGCATGATGTTCAATTCAGGTTGCTTCAAGGCAAGAGACCTGGATGGCTTCTCTCGGAGATTGCTAATGACCGAAATAAACGTTTATTGGGAGGTGCAGGTATCCCCTCAGCAAATGACAGAATTTACTGAGTTACTCCAGGCATATGCTACTCATATTGCTCCGGGAGAAAGCCTGAAAGAAATTCGCATCATTGCAGATGATGCTCTTGCCGAGCGCATCCAACTATTAACAGGAAAACCCTATCAAGCAGGATCGCATTACCCAGAAGGCGTCGCCGTCCCCATCGAGCAAACGGGCGATCTCTCATGCGTGATCTTGATTCGGAAGGCAGTATTTCGGCCAGGGCAAGAAGCGCTCCATGTGAGGATACTAACCCTCTTGGAAGAACTCTATCATTGCCGCCTCTATCACCAGACCTGGCAGCGTCGAGGGTATCTCCATCCACATGGAGAAGACCCTTATGCCAGCGACCTCTTTATTACTTGTAATATGCTGCATGACGAATACGCTGTCGCGCGTTTGAAGAACACCTTTTTAGGTCAGTTTCCGATGGTACGTGATGCCCAGGGGCAGCCTACGCCCTGGTATAGCGAGTATGGAGCATCACTGTCAGATTCTCTGGCACAAGCGTCACACCAGGTGCACGACCCTGCCCTATCGCGGATGCCTGCTTCTATGAGGAAATCTGCGATGCTCCCTATCGCTTATCGCTTCATTTTTGAACCGCTCGCTCGGCATGCTGGTTTCCTAACTCCTATTCCCCCAGATTATCAGTTGCACGCTCCTGATAATAGGCCGGAGCAAAGTGCCTTTTACCGGGATGTCATTGCCTCATATTGGCTACCGATAAAACAGGCCCTTGAAGCATCCTTTGCCAGTGAATTTAGCAAAACTGAGGAAATGCTTGAGACGATCAGTGAAAAAATGGATGCTTGCCTTGAGGAGTTGCTTAAGGGCTAGGCAACTGTGTCATAGATTGAGTGGTTTACTCCCTGCTCTTTCCCGGTACGCCTTGCGCTGCTTCGCGTAACGACGAGTACAGCGTCTCCCGGCTCACCCCAAACTCGCGGGCTAGTTGTGCTTTGGTGACACCGCCTGCCACGAGGCGCTGGCGGATGTCCACGACTGCTGCCGCAGACAGTGATTTCTTCCGGCCTTTGTAGGCTCCCCGTTGCTTTGCCAGGGCGATACCTTCCAGTTGGCGCTCCCGAATCAAAGCCCGCTCAAACTCGGCGAAGGCACCCATGACTGACAAGAGCAAGGTAGCCATCGGGGTGTCCTCGCCCGTGAACGTGAGGTGCTCGTGGACAAACTCGACGGCCACGCCTTTCTTGGTGAGCAGCCGGACCATGCGCCGCAGATCGTCGAGATTGCGCGCCAGTCTGTCCATGCTATGTACCACCACGGTGTCGCCTTCGCGCACAAACTCCAGCATCTCCTGAAGTTTGGGGCGGTTGGTGTCCTTGCCAGAGACTTTATCGGTGAACGTCCGGTCAACCTGCACGCCCTCCAGTTGCCTGCCGGTGTTCTGGTCTATCGAACTGACGCGAACGTAGCCAATGCGTTGTCCAGTCATGCAAATCCCCCTTTCTGTCTAATTGAAGTCTATGACATTAGCGAACATACGTCAAGAAAAGCCAAAAAGTACCCTAAACTGACATATAATAGCGTCCTTACCTGACGTCAGTTTGGGGTAAACCTCAACTTGACAGAAGAATGCAGGGATGGGGGTAACGCTGCATGCGCGATTTTGATATCTTGATGAGTAAGGCGGGTATCAAAAGCCAGTGGCGCGGGTAGCAATAGAGACATAGTTTCCGGTATGGGTTATGGTACCAGCACTCAATCTGATGCTGCTCGCGGCCTTTACGTACCTGGAAGCCGCTTCATATAGGTTCGTTTTTGGCACGGCGGGTAAAAGAAAGGAGCCGGTTATTTCCCGGCTCTTTTTGATATAGATAACCAGCGGCTACTTAGCTTGCGGAACTGGCGGCTGATCCAGCACCGAAGGAGTAACTGGATAGCCTATATCTGACTGAATGCCCTGGAACTCTCTAATCACAGCAGCCCGGGCTTCCATCTCATTCAGCACATTGCCGCGCTCAGTCTCTAGCATAATCTCTTGGGCGTCCTGAGCAGCCTCAGGGGTAATGTTTGGGGTAGAAGCAATACGTACCGCTCTAGCGAAAACACGATCACCGCGCATTGCCTCGATTTGATGAGGATTTTGCTGGCGGTCTTCAGGACGCATGGGTTTCATTCGCCCTTGCCAATAGGCAGCTTCTTCACCAGTGGCGTGAATATCCTCGGCCAAAATCGAACCAAGAACCGTGTTGTCGCCACGCTCAGCGGCAGCACGGGCGGACTCAACGAGAGCAATATCTCTACGGCATCGCCCTATATCGGTGAGACCGTCACTCTTGACTGTTTCGTTTATCGTACCGCCTGCAAGATAGTCGGTTGTATGTTGTAGCTCTCGCAGTCGTGTGTTTAGGGTGTCTAGCCTGCCTTGCACATACCGAGAAGCTCTTTCAGGTAGGGAACGCTCGTCATGTTGATTGTGCCTTGCCGAGTGGCTGGTTTCTGCCATAAGCAAGACTTTAGCATAACACTGCTTGCTTGTCAATGTGAGCCTACTAGTCAGCAAGACGGCTGCGGATGTAGAGGCCGTTATCTATTCATTCCTTGACTGTAGGAGCAGGCATTCGGAGCAGTTGGATTAGCTTGGGCATTGCTGACACTGCACCAACGGTACTTCTAGCCAAGTGCAAGCAAGACAGCTTCAGAGGTGTATATAATGCTATGGCGTCGTTCTTCAGGACTCTTAGAAAGCAGGAAGTGTAACGGTGGATGAGGTACCGCAGCCGCCCCTGGCGAACAGAAACGCTACGACCAACAGCGCGAAGCGCTATGCTGTTGTCGTCGGTATCGATAATTACTCAGGGGCAAATATTGATAGTCTGTCATTTTGTGCAGCGGATGCTGAGGCGTTCTATGATGCGCTGTTAACCTATTGCGAGTATGACCCGGCCCATGTCACCCTCTTCTCAGATGGCTCGCACGCGGCCGCCAAAGCCACTCGCCGCGAAGACATACTCGCCGCAATTGCCACCATGAGCAGCCTTGCTACTGAAGAAGACTCGATCCTTTTCTTTTTTGCCGGTCATGGGACGCGGGACGATAAAGATAGCTATCTGCTCACAAACGAATTCAGGCGCGCGGTTATCCCGGCCACGAGCATACCGCTGAATATGGTCAATGAGGCATTTAGTCAATCAAAGGCACGACTCAGGCTGCGGTTCTTCGATGCCTGCCATTCCGGAAAGATGGGCGCGCGGGCGGTACCAGTGGGTCCAGATATCCGCCGGCATTTCCTTATTGAAGCGGAGGGATGGGCGACGCTTTCAGCCTGCAAGGAGGACGAGTATGCCAACGAAGATCATGCCCTGAAGCATGGCATTTTCTCGTATTGCCTTATCAAAGGCCTCAGCGGCGAAGCCAAAGTACCCGACACCGACATTATCACACTCAACTCCTTGGTCACTTACACCGTCCTCAATACGATTGAGATCACGAAAGAGCGCGGGCTGCAACAGACGCCGGTCCGAGACGGCAATCACGCGGGCGATCAGGTACTTGCTACGGTACGGTCTATACCTGCCGCCCAGGTACCGCCCGAATTAGCGAAGGTACAGGAGACGCCCGTCGAGCAGCTCAAGCCCAGACCGGAGAAGGTTCCGCAGTTCGTTACGGACATCCGCGCCCTGCTGCAAGACGATCCTACCGAGAGAAACTTCGTGGCACCATCACAACAGGAAAAGCTGGCGCTCGGCGATAAGTTGGTGCAAATAATCTACGGATGGTGTCAGGGCCAGGAGCGTCAGTACCATGAGCAGTTAGAGGAAGTAGTGACCATTTCCGTAAAGCGTCAGTCAATCCGGGCATGCCCGCTTAATCTCAAGCTTGCGGAGTATATTGAGAACTCAAAGATCAAGCAGGCGGTAGATCTGAACCGAGTATATAGGACTGAAACCATATCGTCCGGCAGCATCATGGCAGTGCTCTACCCCCAAACTCAACGGATATTGGATGGGGTTAGCGAAATGGAGAGACACTACAACTCCGCCGTCTTGCTGACCATCAGCACGCAGGTACCGCTCCGACCAATATGTGCCATGGTCGTCGCCGTGATACCTTCCACGTTCGGTCTCTATCTGTTGCTGTATTCGTGTTCAACCCGGCTCATGGCAGGTCAGAGGGAGTCTTGGGACGCAGTTACTTTCTCAATGCGAACGCTCCGCACCGTTGACTTTTCGGATAAAGAAGGCGAACAAACCTTACACGAATTGCAGGATCTCTTTCCGCAGCTCATCTCTTTCTTCGCAGAGAGCTGTACGGCGCGTCAGGTCTACCTGCGGCAAGTGGGGATATTAGGGCAATCGCTAATCTAGATGCTGCGTTTGTTTTCACCTATAGCTCTGCAAGTGCTAGCCGCTGCATTTTCTCTGGCTGCCCCGGTCTGCTGGTCGTGAGCGTGCCTGTTGCCCACTCTGGTGATCGCGCTTGCGCTGCCCTATGACTGCTTGCAAACACCGCTCGCGCTCCTCCCAATCAGGCAGATAGGCATACAGAAAACTCTTGAAGACGCGCCCATGATTGGGCGCCAGCAGATGCGCCAGTTCATGCACAATGACAAACTCGCCTAACGGCTTGGGCAGCGCCAGCAGATCCGTATTCAGCTTCAGCCGCCCGTTGGTGGAGATAGAAGCCCATTTGGTGGTCATCGGGCGCAGATGCACTTGGGGCATCTTCACGCCGATACGCACCGCCCAGTGGCGCGCAGCCCAGCGCAGTTCCTCCGCGTCCTGCCACTGTGGCTGTTCCTGCGTCACTGGGTCGAGAGTTTGGTGAGGCATCATACCCGTTGTAACCTCAAAAGAGCATTGGTGGCGTCAATAAACGTAGCTCCCGCGAGCGGACGCAGGCGCTTGTAGAGGTCGCTGCGCAGCCGTTTGGCTTCCTCCTCGCTCCACCGGTGATCAGGATAGCGCAGGAAGAGCGCATTGAGTTCGGTGGCCTGCACCGCCGTCACCTCTCCTGCGAACGGTTTCAGCGCCGTGTAGATGGCAAAGCTGTTCGCCTCCAGCCCCAGCCGGGTGCGCTCCGCTTCGGCCTCAAGACAGTCCTGGGCAATCTTTTCCAGTTCGGCCAGCGCCTGCTGGGTCGTGAGCTGCCGATCCTCATAGGCCTGGGCCAGCGCCTCGGCCCGGTCTCCAATGGTAAGCAGGAACGGCTGCGCTGGTCCATCCTGTGCCACCTTCGCGGCGAGAATCTTCTGCAAGTTCAGCACCTTGACCACATCATTGAGACTGCTGGCTTTGAGCGCGGCCAGTTCCTGCGGGCCAAGTTCGCGCACGATCCCTGGTGGCTCCAGGTTGGGCGTCTGGCTGTGCTGTCGCAGGAGCGCGCGCGTCTTGGCCGTCAGTTCGGGGTCCACATACGGATGTGGCTGGGCATTACGAATAAGTTGATAGAGTTCTTGCAAGGCCAGATACCCCTCCAGAAAGGGACGCAAGAACGCATCTGGAGACAGGATTTCGTAGAGGCTCTGCAAGTTGCGCATGAACTTAAAGAACGCCTCCCGCTTCATCGGCTCGGCAAACGCTACTAGCGCCCGCTCTTTGGCCTTGTCATCCCAGCCGCGCGCGTAGGGCAGGTACTGCTGCGCCTCCCCCTGCATCCAGGTAGCAAAGAGTTGTTTCAGCGCGTCGATATTCTGGATGACAGCAGTGACCACGTCCGAATCAAAGGCCAGCGCCGCCTCCAGCCGCTCAAAGATGCCTACAAAGTCATAGACCAGCCCAAAGGGTTTGCTCTGCCCTTGGTCCTCCTCATAGGGGCGGTTCACCCGCGCAATGGCTTGCAGCAGCACATGGTCGCGCATGGGCTTATCCAGGTACATGCAGTAAAGAATCGGCGCGTCAAAGCCGGTGAGTAACTTATCGGTGACAATCAGGATTTTGGGCAGAGTATCCTTCCGAATGAAGCGCCGGCGCACATCTTTTTCCTGGTCCTCGGTCAGATAATACTGCTTAAGTAGCGCCTCATCGTTGTGGGCAGGCGAATAGACGACGGTGCTCCAGGCAGGCGACAGATGCTTATCCAGTTCCTGCTTGTAGAGCGCGCAGGCTTCGCGGTCTACCGCTACCAGCAGCGCCTTGAAGCCCAGCGGGTCAATGTGGTCGCGGAAGTGTTCAGCCACGGTGGCAGCGACTTTACTGACGCGCTCCGGCGCTTTCATCAGTTCGGTCAGCACGACGGCCCGGTCCAGCAGTGAGTTGAGTTCATCCAGATCGCTGAGGCCCTCAGCCTGCGCCAGGTGCAGAAACTCGCGCTCCAGCGTGCCCCGATCCACACGCAACGTCGAAGGGGCCAGGGCATAATGCAAGCGCACGGTGGTCCCATCGGCAATGGATTCGGCGATGGAATACTTGTCCAGATACCCCTGCGGGTCGTCTCTGCCAAAGACCTTGAAGGTGCCCTGCCCTTTGGCAAGCGTGTCGATGGGAGTGCCCGTGAAGCCAATGTAGGTGGCGTTCGGCAACGCGCCCATCAGGAAGTTGCCGAGATCGCCGCCAGTCGTGCGGTGAGCCTCATCGACCAGCACGATGATATTACTCCGTTGGGTCAGGACCGCCGGCATATCGTCAAACTTCTGCACCAGCGCCACGATCAGCCCTCGGTAATCCGAGCGCAGCAGGTCTTGCAACTCGCGCTTGCTCTGCACCACCTTGACGGTACTGATGCCATAGGCCATCACGTTGCGAAAAAGCTGGCTCTCCAGTTCGTTGCGGTCCACTAGCATCAGGATGGTGGGCTTCTCCCCGCCTGGCATGGCGAGCAGTTTGCCAGCAATGGTCAGCATGGTCAGGGTTTTGCCGCTGCCCTGGGTGTGCCAGATGAGTCCGCGCCGTCTGGTGCCCTCCTGCACGCGGGCCAGCACCTTCTCGACGGCGCGCATCTGGTGCTGGCGCAGAATCACCTTGGAGAGCACGTCGTCGCGGGTGAGAAAGACGATGTAGTCGCGCACGAGGCGCAGGAAGGTGCCGTGATCGAAGAAGGCTTTGACCTTCTGCTCATACGACCCCTGCTGAACGACGTCTTTCCAGTTGAAGAGGTTCTTGCGGCTGGCGCTCCAGGTGGCCCCGTAATAGAAGTCGAGCAGTTGGGTGACTTCAAAGACCTGGCTGGTCAGAAAGAGTTCGGGTGTCTCGCGGTGATAGCGCCGGATCTGCACCACCCCTTCGGCCACGCCGTCGGCTCTGGTGGCGCTCTTGGTCTCCGCCGTGGCAACCGGAATGCCGTTGATGAGGAAGACCACATCGGCACGGTTGCGAAAGACCACCCCCCGATAGCTCCACTCGTCGGTGATCTGGTAAATGTTGCGCTCCGGGTGTTCAAAGTCAATCAGGATGACGTTGCGCTCGCGCCGTTCGCTGGGCACAAAGACGGACTGCTCGCCTCGCAGCCAGGAGAGCGCGTCGCGGTTGCCCTCGATGGTCGGATGCAGCAGGCGCAGCCGCCGCAGGATGTCCTCGGCGCGCGCGGCATCGACCACGCCCGGATTGAGCGCCAGGAGCTGGTCGCGCAGCACGCTGGTGAAGAAGAGGCCTGACTCGCCCCCGCGCAGGCGCAGCGCTTCAGTCTGGGGGACGCGCTGCCAGCCGATCTCGGCGGCATAGCGCAGCATCGGCTCCTGCACCGCAGATCGCTCACTCATGGGCCACCTCCACCGCTATCAGTGAGGCAATAGAGAGCCGCCCAGTCATCAGTTCTTCTAGAAGCGCACGGAAAAGTTCACCAATCAGCATAGCCTCTTGCTCCAACGCGGCGATTTTGGTGTCGCAGGCATTCAGAGCATCAACGATTTCTTGCTGTTCTGAGATTGTGGGAAGAGGTACTATGACACCTTTGATAGTCTGTGTGTTGATGTTGAATTTGCCATCAGCCGCGTTGGATGCCTTTCCACTTAGAAAACTTCGCCCTTCATGCGTTTCGCTATATAAGCGGACGAAGCCTGGCAGGGCAGTCGTCGGCTTCAATCGTGCCCTAATGAGGTAAGAAGCGAACAACGCCTCTTTGAGTTCGCCGTTGAAGACAGCACAACGGCCCGTATATTCCCGGCGGCCATTGGTTCTCACAAATAACACATCACCGGTTTCCAGCTTTAAGCCCTGAACAGTGTTGGCTGGAAGCTTGGCATATTTCAGATCACTCAAATCGACCCGACCATCAATGACATTAGGTATCCGAAGCACTGGAATACCGCTAGCATCTGCATCACAACGCTCGGAAGTGCCATATTGCAGGAACGAGCAGATTTCTCCCAGCGAACTGATCTGCCAACTCTCCGGCATCTCGCCAATCTCGGTCTGCTTTCTTGGCTCGCCGCGGGTGCCGCAGGTGAAGAGGTGCTGCATCAGGGCAGCCTTGCACTCGCGTTCCAAATCTGCCTCGCGCCGCCGGGCTTGGATGGCCTCCTGCACAGTGCGCAAGATGTGCGCGATGGCTCGCTGCTCCTGGAGCGGAGGGAGAGGAATGGTTATCCCCTTCAGCCGCTCTAAACTCACGCTCGCCTGATTTACATGGCGTCTGCAAAGGGCTTGAAACACCCTTCGTCGCCAAAGATATTGAAATTCATTGGCAAACCAAAGGGCGTCAAGGGTTTGGCTATCGAGGATGCGGATAAGGGTCATATGGTTTGAAAGGACAAATCTTCCGCTGTGAGCAAAATACGCTGTTTTACCCACCAACTCCTCGCTGTTTGTGTTATTAAAGATAACGTCGCCTGGATGCACCCAATAAGAGCTGTCCTCTCGTGGTGGCTCGACAGACTTTATCTGAGATAAATCTATGCGACCATCTTCCGTGACGTTAAAAGGTCTCAGGTGAGGCACCCCTTGTCCTGATTCGTTGTATCCACCTTGAGCGAAGCCGTTGGTGAGTGAAATTCTCTCGTTTTCCAGAAGATCACCCAGCCGAACTCTCTGCCAATTATGAGGTAGATTTGTGTTGACTGGCTGTACCTGTGTACCTTCACCAGCATCTTGCTCGAACAACATTTCTTCCACCAGCACATCCTGCTCATCCATGTTTACACCTCTCAATTCAGCCCCAACTTTGCCAATACCACCGCCAGTTCAGCATCAGCCCGTTCTCGCTCTGCCCGCGCAGCCGCCAAGTCTGCCAGAATTTCGCTGATGGGTCGGTGCTGCGCCCTGTCGTTCACCTCCACAAACTGGGAAGGGCTGAGGTTATAATCAGCAGCGCGTATCTCCTCCAGCGTCACGACCCGGCTCAGTCTCTCCCGCGTCTCCCAGGCTATATACACCTCGGCCACGGCCTTGATGCCCGCATCGGTCAGCACATTCTTGGGTTTCTCTTTGCTGAAATACTGCGAAGCGTTCACCAGCAGGAACTGCCCGGCCCGCTCGGTGGGCTTGGCACGGTTGAGCAGCAGGATGATGCCTGGCGCAGAGGTGTTGTAGAAGAGGTTTTCCGGCAGTAAGATCACGCCCTCGATCACATCACCCTCGACCAGCGCCCTGCGGATGTCGCGCTCGCGGTTGCTGGATTTGCTGCCAGAGCCGCGTGAAACGGCCCCGGTATCCAGCACGACGGCAGCACGCCCCTGGGCATTGAGCGAGGCCAGCATGTGCTGCACCCAGCCCCAATCAGCCGAGGATCTGGGCGGCGTGCCCGCCCCAAACCGCTGGTACTCATCCTGGTCGTAAAATGCCTCGTCGTACTGGTCCTGGTTCCACATGGGATTGGCAACGACGTAGTCAAATACCCGCAGCCCTGTTCCTTTCGCGGCAAAACCCGGATGCCGCAGCGTGTCCCCAATAGCAAAGGCGGAATCGGTATAGTCATGCAGGAACATGTTCATCTTTGCCATGGCGAAGGTCGTCGGGTTGATCTCCTGCCCTGCGAGTCGGGGCGCCTGGCCTGGATTGTCGGAATGCCGGTCCTGATAGAGCAGCCGCACCTTGATGAGCAGGCCACCTGACCCGCAGGCCGGGTCATACACCGTGGTTTTGGGAGCCGGGTTGATCACCTCCGCAATCAGCCAGCCGACCTCTTTGGGGGTATAGAACTCCCCTGCGCTCTGGCCCTGGCCTTCGGCGAACTTGCGCAGCAGATATTCGTAGGCCCGGCCCAGAATGTCTGGCTCCGTGTTCTTCAAGCCCAGCCGGTGCCGGGTAATCACCTCAATCAGATTGGCGAGCCGGTCGTCATCCAGCGTGCGCTGCCCACTCTGCCGCTCGTTGTAGTCCTTCACATCCAGCACACCCTGGAGATCGGGATTCAAGCGCGCTACCTCGCGCATGGCCTCGGTGACAAATTCGCCGAGCGTGCCATCTGCCGCGTGGTTGCGCACCTCCCACCAGGTATAGCGGCTGGGCACATAGAAGCGCACAATCGGCCGACGCCCGGTTTTCAAGGCATCGGCATGGTCAGCCTCCAGCACCTCGCGGGCAGCAGTTTCGTCGCCATACTCCTCGACCTGTGCCGCGAACTCATCGTCAAAGACATCCGAGAGGCGTTTATAGAACACCAGCGGCAGGATAAAATCCTTGAACTTGGGGGCATCCGTCGCGCCGCGAATGGCGCAGGCGGCGTCCCAGAGCCAGGTTTCGAGGGCTGACACGTCGAGGTGTTCCTCGTCGGCAGGCATAAAGGGTAAGGTTGAGCGCATACTCCCCCTCCAAACTACGCATCAAACAATCTGCCGCGCGGCAGCGGCAGGTCTCGCCTTGAGACGTTTGATCGTCAGGCAGTATCTCTGGCGGTGTCCGGGGCCGTGGCACCTGGGTACCAAGCAGGTACTGGGTTGAGAAACACAGCGGCCTCCTTACTCAGGCACACTATACTATATCTTTCAGGGTTTCTCGGACTAGGAAAGCGAATTTTAGAACACGTTCTCACGCTGTTTGGGTTTCACATAGATTCCAGCGAGTATATGCAGCTTGCTTGGCTACATTGTTCGTCCCCAGGGTAATGCGCGGTTTGCTGTTAAACTGACTATATGGAACAAGACCACTTGGAAGTATTGCTCGAGCAAATAGTCAGCCAGAATAAGGCGGTACTGGAAGCGGTGGGTGATATTCGGACAAAAGTTGATAACCTGCCGACGCGGGATGAGTTCAACGAACTAAAGCGGGACGTGCAAACTATCAAGGCGGCGGTGACTGATCTGAGCCACGAATTAGCAGAGCATATAAGCCAGCCTGGTCACAGTGGCAGTGTCGCACGGGCGATGCGTCGCCCACACTGGCCGAGTTAGATACCCCTATTACATCAATGGAGCGTTTTCGCTCTTTTCTCGCGTGACGTGACAGTAGGTGCATGCTTCCTGCTGGGCACTGAGCTTGACCCACACATGGAGGCATTGCTCGTTGCCTCTGAGGTTGCGGCCAAAGAAGCCACCATGACCGTACCCCTCAAGCGCCGCGCCGCACTCTTGACAGCTCACTCCGTAGTTGTCGCCTACTCGTTTGAGGTGCTGGCACGTACCCATAGATATGGCTGGCTGGCGGTGGCGCATCTGGCCTCATTGTAGCACGTTTCGGTGGGCTACAGGCTGGTTTTAGAGGAGCGGCAGTTGCTTGCTGTCTTTCAGGGTTTCCCGTATCAGGGAGGTGATCGCCTGATCGCGTTCTTTTGCCGCCTGGGCCTCGCGGGGGTGCCAGCGCGACCATGCCGCGTGTTTGCGCTGGCGCTGCGCTCCTGGGCAGGTAATAGGCGCAGCCGCTGTAGTCTGCCGCGCCTTCTCAGGCCGGCGGCAGGAGAGTTCGTGATGGCCCGCGTCAGAGCAGTGGCATCTGCTTGCCGTTCAGTGCCTCCTGCACCATCCGCGCGATCTGCTCGGCCCTTTCTTTCCGCTGCTGGAACTGCATCGGGTGATGTTTCGCAAAGGCGGCACGCCGGGCAAGTTCGCTGCGCTGCTCTGGTGTCTGGTTCGCCGCGCGACTCAAACCGCCCTTGCTGCCGAGTACCTGGGCATTGGGGTCTTTCGGGCCTGGTCCTGGTTGCATATCCTGCTCTCCTTCGCTTGGTTGCTATCCACCAATATATGCCAACCGCTTAGCAGGGTCAAGCGCCTGCCAGCCGCTTAGCCGCGCCGCCGCGGCTGTTAAGCAGTCGGCAGCGGGCCTGTGTGCTAAGCGGTTAGCATAATGATGGGTGACAGAGGTGGCGGGGCTGCTCAGCGGGCTGGGCATGGCGGGCGGGCGCGGTGGTCGTTTCGGCTATCAAGCGGGAAATAAGGCAGGCGAATAGAGGCGCTACTCAAGCTCGCTAGGGTCTGGGGCGGCGGGGTCGTAGTCGTCTTCCTGTGGCGATTCAAACAGCCCGTCAAGCTCGCTGCGCGGGCCAATCTGTACTATGTTGTCGCCAGGGTGCCAGGCCAGCCCTGGTATACGGCACTCTTGGTATTCGCGTGGTGCCTCGTCAACGATCTGGGCTTGCTTCACGGCGCGCAGCAGGGCGTAGGCTGCGGTCTGCCTCCGTACCTCAACCGACACCCCTTCTAGGTGCTAGTCGGTGCTTGTGATTTCATAGGGCATTGTTACCATTCTCCTTTCTCGATGTGCATCATCCGATGGCGCGGCCAGCCGAGCGCTTGAAAAATCTTGCCACACACAGGACATACATGGAGCGCCATTAGGCTGTCTCCTTTTCTAAATCTCTATCGCCGTGAATGTTTTGCAGTACAACCGCCAGGGCGCGCAGTACCTCAAACTCTGCAATTTCGCCGTCGCTGTAGAGTACCTGGACCGTTCCATAGTCTTCACCGATATGGGGTACAGATATAAGAGCCATTGTCGTATCTCCTGCTCAAAATTGGTGACCGTCCTGCGTTGCCAGCCGGTGTCGGTGATTGCCTCGCTTGACATACAGGGGCCGCCATATTATTATTCTGCTTGGTTGGGTGATCGTATACCGGCCTTAGCGCATTAAACTAAATTGTTTTACGTTGATGATTTAGCGGGGGGTTCGCGCCCCCCGTCGCGCTAACTTCTACCAGCTTGAACTGTAGTAGTCGCCCGGTTTTTGCAGCGCTTTCTCTAGGATTTCCTTGGTAAGCTGCAAATCTTCAATGTAGAACTGATCGTAGTTGGTGCTTCCGAAAAAGAAACCGTCCGATGTTGGCAAGAGTTCCTTTGCTACCGTCGGGCCTTTTATGAGCTTTCCGGGCTGCCTGATAGGTGTCCCATTCCCATCTTTGAAGCTGTGGCCGTTTACAATCTCACCTTCGACAAGCTCAGAAGCGCCCAGCACTTTGTTTACGATGTCTAGTAGCGCCTGTATCTGCTCCTCGCTAACGCAGTATTGCTTGCAGTCGTCGTTATCGCGTTGCACGTTCACGACAAACCAGCGGTGAATAGCGTTAGCCTTGCGCCAGTATCCGGCGTCTTCAATGAGGTAGGTGATTTTCTCCGAGTCAATGTCTGTTTCCGGCACTGGCTTGCCGCCTCGTGTAACCGTGATCGTGTGTCGGTCTTTCGGCGGCGTGTGTTCCCAATTTTCTACGATGATGGCGAGTTCAGAGGTATAGCGCTGCGGGGGTGTCGCCCTCATGGTTTGCCTTTAGGGCACACGAGCCGTCTCGTATTTGCTGCTGCCCGTCTCGCGTCATCGCGGGGGGTCGGCCACCCTCAAATGCCCATAACGGTGGCCTGATACCCCCGCCTCACTGTACTAAAACTCACCAATGTCTACAAGTTTTGGGACGTAGCTTTTGGCACGGATTTTGGGGCTGATGCTGCCCCTCTGCCGCCCGGCCAGCCGGTGTTATATAATACTGCTCGGTTGCCAATTGTATTATACTCCGATGGTCTTCAGAGCCTAGCGGTTTAAGCTGACATATAGGGGCCGCTCATAGACGGCAAGTAGGGGTTTGCCTATGGTTGGAGCAAAAAGTTGGAATGCTATACTTACGGGTATGACTCAGCCGCCTGAAGCTATCGCCGCTATTCTCCATGAAGCGAACGAGCAAACCAATATTTACGCGGGGGCGGCCTACCACCTAGAGTCCCGTCACCTGCCCTTTACCCTTGCAAGCCCCGGCGATTGGCTGGCCTGGCTCTTGCATGATGCCAGCTTGCAGGAACAGATGGCGCAGGCCGAAACCAACGATTTTGATAGGGATGCTGCTCTGGAAGACGCTACACTGATGCGGCACTATGCAGCCGCCCTCGTGTTGCAAGGCGTAGTGCCTACGCCTCTTGATTGGGATGCTGGTGATGGCAGCAGGTAACTCCAACATCTTTTGTCCCTGTAGGAAATTAGGCAATGCGTTCAAGCTCAGCAGTTCGCAGAGTCGCATTCAAGCCAACCTGCTACAATGAAGTAGGTATGAAGTCAGATCAACCAGTACACCAGGGGCAAGCAGGGTTCAGTATTGTAGTGGTTTTGCTGGGTGTAGTTGTCATCGTAAGTCTTCTCAGCATCGGTGGTTTCCTCGTCTTTAGGCATTGGCAACGAACTCACCCTACGAATGATTGCCCCGTTCCGGGCTTTACAGCCGACACATGCAGCAAAGATCACCAGATTCATTGCCCGCCTGGCGAAAGCGGGCCGGTTCTGACGTGTCAACGTGTCTGCTACAGCTTTTGCAATTGAGGTACAATCACTGCCATGTATAACCAGGGGAGCTTTGGCGCGGGCAAGTATGCGACAAGTGAATAGCTGCTCTCCCTCTACAGTACCGGCGGCAAGGCGGTGATCGCATCGTATCTGTCGCTCGGTGGCCCGCTGTTGCGCGGCAGCCACAATTCCGGCGTGTAGTTGAAGACTTCGGCGGCGTGGTTGGAGTCTACTGAGTCGGTGCTTGTCGCCTGGCCTAGCGACCCAGTAGTGCGCATAAACTGTACCTGCTCAGCCACAAACGCCCCATTCACCACCAGCTTTGTGTTACAAGCGCTGTAGTAGCCTGCCGAGGTCGGGTCAGCGGGCGCGCGTAGACCGGTGGCGCACGTGTAGATGACCCCGCCGCCAGTGCTATCCGGCTCAGCGATATACAGCCCATCCAACTGTGTGACGCTGCTCCCGATATAGATATTGCCGCCGACGACCACCAGCTTAAAATACGGGATAGCGCTGACGCTTGTCCATCCGTTAGTGCTGGCATAGGCAATGTCGCCGCTGATAAAAACATCGGCATCTTTGATGAAGCGAATATCCTGAGTACCGGCGGCAACGGTCGTGGCGCCAATGGTCGTATCAACCGTCTGCGGCGTGACTGTCAGATCGCTCGTGAAGTCGCAGTCCTCATCGCTGGCGCCGAAATAGCCGCCGAACAGTCCTTGCGCCGGATTGAGTTTCGTCCCATCGGGCGGTGTGTAGTCGTTGGCGAAGGACAAGCCGGTAGGCGGCGTATTTGACGAACCTTGCGCAGAGGCGAAGTCTTCAATCTGCGCTAAGGCTTCGACGGCGTATTGCGCTCCGGCGCCGGAAAAATCAGTGCTGTGATTGTTCCAACTGAAGATGCCCGCGTTCGGGTTGGTCGCGCAGCTACTCGCAGTGCCGCTATAGGTCGGGCTGGCGCCCACAGCCACATCACCGCCGTAGACACTGAGGTACGGCAAATAGGCAACTGTAAACGAACCCTGGCAGGTCTTACTGGCCGCGCCCGCGAGCAATGTCCAACTCGCCCCGAAGACGCCTGCGCTGTTCGTGGGACCAAGGCCGCTAAACGTCGCGCTCGATACGCCAGCGGCGCCGACGGCGGACTGCGTACCAGTAAAACGGTAGGCCGCACCGGCTGGCGGGGTGATCGTGAGGGTGATGGTGGCGCCTGGCGGGGCCGCACCGACATTATTTGTCACACTCACTATCACAGCGAAGCTCATATACGGGTCAACCTGGCTTGGCGTCACTGCCAGGTTGCCGCAGCTAAGTGCCACGCAGGGCACGCTCGTCTGAGCGGTGAACACCGAGTACGCCCCGGTGCCGACTGGCCCTGTGTCCTTGACACGTAGCTGCACCGTCCGGGCAGCATAGGGGTCCGTTGCGGATTGCGGGATGGTCACTTGTGCCGGGCCGGGTGAACTCACTGCTGCGCCCGGCCAGCCGTTGCCCAAGACCGTCACGAAACCAGTGGTCGGAGCATCCGGGTCACTCAGCGTCACCGTTGCCACCTGCTGCTGCGTTGCATTACAGGTGACGCTGATACTGCCAGTCGGGGGATTGTCCGTAGGAATTTTCTTGAGGGATAATTCGACATTGCCGCAGCCGCGCCCGATGTCGAAACTGCCACCTGCCCAATGGAATACGATCACCGGCGTGCCGAAGGTAAAGCCATACGGGCAAATCGTCGTATGGAACGCATCATCACCGATATTGGTAAAGTAGGCGCTGTTTACCGTCGGGGGGTAGCCGTTCAGGCCGCAAAACTCGTCATACGATGGCGTCCATTTCCAATTGACCCCATACGATGCCCCGCCTGGCGCGCTGGCGTAGTGGTTGACAAGCTGCACCCAGGTGGCGAAGTTACTCCGGGCATAGGCCAACCCCGCGTTGCCGCCGCCACGCCCACCCCAGCCAGTCTGGTCAAGCATGGTATCAATGATGAAAGCAGCGCCAATTCGGGTCTGGAAATCACCTGAGTACAAATCCCCCTTGATGATGCTGGCAAAATTGGCAGCATTCGTCACCTTGTTGAGCGCCGGAGGCGGCAGGACATTATCAAGCAGATTAACGTTCGTCGTTGTGCCGTTGCCGCCATAAAAGTAGCCGTGACACGGCGCAACGCCGAACTCCGCCGGCGCATTGCAGGGAAACGCCGCCGCCGCGACGTGTTGCCCGGCCAGCGCCAGCCAGACGCCGCCTGCGAGCAGGCCGAGAACCGCGCCGAACAGTACCTTACTGCCGCTCATAGGCCCCCGCCTGCCTCCAGCACGGCAATGGCCTTCTGGTACTGCTGTGCTTGGCTCTGCATGTTCGGGTCCGGCGATTGTTGCAGCAGTTGCACCAGTTGTTGCATCGTGCTGATCGCCTGGGATGTCTGTCCATTGGCATAGTAGGCGCTGCTGAGTTGCGCCAGCACGGCAACCTTTGATGCACTATCAGTAGCAATGGCGTCCTGGTACGCTGCTATCGCTTGGTCCGGCTGCTGATTATTGAGGTACGCTACCCCAAGATCGGCGTAGGCGATGGCTTTGTCGTGTTGCGTGGTGGCCTTCCTCAGTTCCGCCTGGGCGTCTTTCACCCCCTGCTCAGGGTGTATAAGGGCGCTGTTCGGGTCTTGCGCGGCGCGCGCTTGATGATGCGGCGCGCTCGGCTGCGGCGGGCGTATAACCCGCAGGGTGACGACTCCCCCAGCAATAAGGACGATCAGCACGCCAACGGCCAGCCCGGCGCGGCGCCAGTACCTTGTACTCCAGTGGCGCCCCTGTACTGCATCGCTGGTCACGATGCTATCTGACGCCTGCGCCCTGCCGTACCCTCTCATGTCTTCCCTACTATAGCAAAACCACAAGCGCGCGGTGAATAGCCGATAATTTTAGAGAGGTTTCGAGTAGGTGTTGAAGTAATTTACCAGGAGTTGCCCGGCCCCTTGGGCGTTGGCGTCCATATTGGGGAACGCGACACTTGGGCAGGTGTAGGGAGGTTGGTCAAAGCCGGTGGGGTCCGTAAAGTTCCAGCCGCGAATTAAGGTGCCTGGGTAGAGGGCGTAGCCGATAAGGCCGATATGCTTTTGCTGGAGATAGGTCAGGAAGGTCGGGACGGTAGCCGCTGCGCCTGGGTAGCATTCCGCGTCGGTGGCGGTTTGATACTCACTCCATTCATCAGCCACGACCGGGAAATTTCCTGATGCGGCGGCCTTGCCGAACCAGTTATCCCACTGCGCAACTGTCCCATGCTGGGCGCTACTGATGTAGGGGTGAATGGCGTAGACAATGTTGCTCCCTTTTAGCAGGTGCTTCGGCAAGAGAGCAATATCTTCGCCAGCCGCCAGGCCGTCGGCAAAGATGAGGTTTGACGGGGCGTTGCTCCTGATCGTATCCACCAACTGCTGCATGCCAACATAGGTTGTCCCCTTGACTGTGCCGCCATTCTGCCAGAAGTTCCAGACCTGATCGGAGTCCGTGTCGCTGAACAGCAAAGAGGCTGTCGGCTCATTGAACAGATCGAACATCACTTGCGGACGGTTGGCATAGCGCTTGGAGATGAAATCCCAAAACTTGACACTATCAGCCGTAGGCGCTCGCTGCTGGCTCGTCGCCTCGTACTGCAAGACCAGGATGATGTTCATATTTTGCTGCGTCGCCCAAGTAACGATTTGGTCTACGCGGGCCATATACGCGCTGTCATAAGGAGCTTGGTCAAAGACGTTCACCGAGGCGAGTTGCAACGAGACCGTATTGGAGTGCCAGGTATTCTTTGCAGCGGCAACCATATCAGAGGTGATGTACGAGCTTTTATTCGTACTCCAGTTCGTCACGGCCATAGTGATGCCGCCAAGCTGCATCCCGTAGGGTGTAAACGCGGTTTTCCCGTTCAAGAGAATCTGTTTTCCTGAGACGGTATACCCGGTAACGGGCGGCGGCGATACCAGGGCAAAGGCGTTGAAGAGGACACGGTAGCCAATAAATCCAACAAGCAGGGCAACCACCAGGCCGCCCAGGATACGGAACGGACCGTAACCGAGTTGAGAAGAAAGCCGTTTCGGCAGGATTTGAAAACGTGATCTTTTAGAGGAAGACGTTGCACGTGACCGTCGTAGTCGTTTTGCCATAACATCCTTGCATAAATATATTATTGCTATACTTATTCATACTATAACTATACTTTTAGGTATGCAACATAAGCAGCGTTTGAATCGAGCCTGCTCCTATGGTACCTAGCACGGAACACAACGCTCACCGCATGCTGCTATTCCTGGGGCCGTCGTGGCTGAGCGGGCTGGTAAGCGCCGTCGTGCCGGTGTTGTGGACAGGCGGGGCCATCGTTCTAGACAGTCGGGGGTCAGCCTTATATCAGGGGCTTACCGGCATCAGCCAGGTGAAGATAAACACTCCCCTTGGGTACCTGGCGCTCAGCAGGTGGGCAGCGCATAGCGTCTTTCTCAACAGCATGCCACTGTTCATCTTTTGGGCGGTGGTCGGCTGCGCGGTCTACCTCTTTGCAGTGGAACTGCTCAAGGTGTTTACGGGTGCTGTAGACCTTGAACACCGGCTACACTACGTCCATGCCGACGCGCGGCATATGCTGCTTGACGCGCTGGTGCGCCTCGTGATACGGCTCTTGGACGCAGCAAGTATCTGTGCGCTGGTCTTGTATGTCCTGCGCTCCCTGCTGCCATTCAGCCTGGCCGACGCACGAAGCGTTGCCAGCCACCCCGCGCCTGGAACTGCCAGTATGGCAGCGATTGACACCGCGCTGCTGGCCGCAAGCCTGATGCTCCTAACTGCGCTGCTCCGGCTCTTTGCGTTTCGGACCCGCTTGTTTGATACACCAGTGTACTAGAGCAGTTGCCGGTTCTTACAGCGGGGCATCAAAACATCGAGCTACATTCAAAATTCTGCGCACAAAGAGTTCCCGCAATAATTGCTATACTCAGACAATGAGCAATGGCCCAGGCTTTACCCTGCCCGGTAGGGGTTTACTACCGGAGTCCTTTCGGCAGAGCAAGGAATACAAGCGCTATACCAGTAGACACTTTCTGGGGAGCTTCAGGGCTTTTATTGACGAAGTTGCCTGTTTCGGGGGTGGGGTACTAGACCCGGCGCAAAAGAGCCACCTAAACGAAGTAGCTCAGTCCGTAGTAGACACACGAGGCAGGGGGATAGAAGCCTGGCTTACCCTTCAGGCATATCGGCAATGCCTCAAGCGGCCAGAAACCCCCGCGCACCTTACCGTTGTTACGGAACTCGCAGTAGCCTACTATGCTAAATTCGCCGCATATGAAACCCTGGATGATCTGCCCGCCTTCGATAACGACCCCACGCGGAGAAATGCCCTCTCGATCTGGAAAAAATACGGCGAGGAAACCGCAATCCTGTTTGCTCATGTGTTGTCTGCCTACGTCAATCGCACGATTCTTAACCTGGCGTTAGACCAACCAATAAAACTACAGCTATTAGGGGAGCTTTGCCTAGTTGATACGCAGACCCTCATAGGCGAGAGTATTCATCTGGGAGCAGAAGACGTAGCCCTGCCTGATGCTATCAACATAACCTTGCAGGCACACGCTCTAAAAGCATCCAGTTTCGGCGCACATATAATGGCGACGGCAGCGCTGGCTGCTCAGGCCCCAGAGGAAGTAGCGACCATGCGGAAGCTAGGCTACGCTATGGCAGCATGCGGGCAGATTGTGAACGATGCCGACTATGGCGCAGTCGAACACGACCGCGAGACAAACGCCCCTAACATGATAACGGCTGCGGGATGGAAAGGAGCCGAGGAGATATTTAGGAAATACAAATCTCTAGCCGAGGAGATTCTTGACAGGTATGAGCAGCCGAATAAACATCTCCGTAAACGCCTAACTGAATATGAGCAGTTGCTTACCGAGCGGGCCGCCAAGCAAGGCCACAGTGCGATCACCGTTCTCTGAAGCTTGACAGCAGGCCGGCGGTGTTGTATGATGTGCCCCGTCTAGTAAGCTTCGGGAGAAGTCATGGAAGGCCCACAACACACTGCGCTACCGGTATGGGCAAGCGTTGAAGATCAACGGTACCCAGTGCGAGAAGTATTTAATTTCTTCAATGAAGGGCGCGAACTCAGCGTGCCGGTTTATATCGGTCAGGCAGCCCTTGCGGCCAGCCGCCCAGATACGGACCCAACGGGCGTCGCGCATGTAACCATCGCTCAATCCCCTCTGCAACCAGGATGGCATCCTTATGATTACGATGCTGGCAGCGTCCTGACAGATGCGCATGAGATGGTTGATGGGCATTTCAAACCTGATGAGTTTGTAGTACAAGCTCTCAGAGTAAAGAGACAGGTTGAAAAGGGCGAAGATCGAAGACAGCGCGCCGCGCAATAGGCGGGCAACGAGTACCTGAAGCGCATGAGAGTACGGCTGGCGCTGCTACTCAATTAGGCTATTTTTGGGCAACGCACCGAAAAGGTAAAATAAGCACTTAGCCCATCTGCTTGTCCAAACACCGCGCTAATTACCCAATAATAGAAGCTGTCAGCTTCACTCGCCGTACTCACTTGGTTGCCATACGTGACGGTGAAGCTCCCGGCAGCGCTGCTGCGTCCGTTAATGTTTCGGGTCCGCCTGTTTGGCACCTGAGAACTAGCGCGGGTGCTAGGTATTGACAAGCAGGCGGTGATATGCTATCATCGGGTTTATGAATCACACGCATAATACCTACTCTCCCCCGTTTGCAGAGCGACCTAAGCCCCCAAAGACGCACGAGCGGGCGATCAAATGGCTTGGTGATCTAGCCCGCCGTGCTACTACCAATCGGGCAGACCGAACCATAGAGAAAAATGCCATGGCCCCCTGGACAGCCGCGCTAGCCAACGAACTTGACGGAGCCATATGGAGCGCTAGGTTGCGCCTCGACACAGCAAACACCTACTGGCAACGTCGCCGCGATGGCCTCTCGGACGGCTTTGACGAGCGCTCCTTGAAGCCCTGGGAATCGCAGCCCTCACCAGCAGACCTCGATACCACCGCGCTGCAAAGCGAATTGTGGCTGGCCCAAAAAGCCAGGCAGGCGGTAAAGCAAGGAAAAGGCGACAACAATAAATGGGTAGGCCGATGGACTGCTCACCAGATTGAAGCGACAGACCGCGACTTACGGGCGATAGGTAACGTTCTTGACAACCCGCATGAGCTTCGGGCGGCAGCTGAGGCGCATGGCATCAACCCCATGTTCACAGATTACAAAGATCAAGTTATGGCATACGAAGCAGACCTGCACATGCAAGCGTTAGAACTGTTTGATAGAGTCGTTAGCCTTGAGCGTCGGCAGGAGTCGTTCAACAACCCGGTGACTCCATCGGGGATGATGGGTTCTCCAGAGAGCCAGCGCAACGTTTAGGCGCACGCGGCGTAATCGAGATACATCCCCGCAGCTACGCGCGCAGCACGGTGCTTACGCTGTTATTCGACCACCCAGTAGTAAAAGCTATCCGCTTCGCTAGGCGTGCTCACGGCGTTACCGTACTTGACCGTGAAGCTGCCCGCAGCGCTCGCCGAGACATAGATTTGCCGGGCGGCGGCGCTCGCAGAACTTTGTGGCGATACGACGATTGATTTCGGCGCTGCCCCATACGCCTTGTTAAACGTTATCACGGTGTCACAAGTGGTACCTGTCGGGTTGCCATTGGTGATAGTAAACGAGCCAGCGCTATCCGTTGATCCGGCGGCCATTGATGAAGACGGGCTGGTCCCGCAGTTGCTTGGCGTACCGATGGTCGGCGCCGTCGTTTGCGTTGACTTGAAGTGCGCATTGCTCAGCGTCAGTGTGGCAAAGCTGCTGCCGCTGCCCGCGACCGTCACCACCAAGCCTGACGTGTCAACGGTGAGGAGGCTGGTGCCAGCAGCAGTTTGGACTTGGAACTGGGTGGTTGAAGTTCCTTGGGTATATACTGTCCCGCTGCTGGTCACTTGCAGCCCACCATACAGTATATAGTAGTGCGCGCCGGAGATGGTGTAACTGACGTTGGGCGACACGGTGATATGGGTCGCATCGGTAAAACTGGAGACTGTGCCTTTGTAGGTCGCGGTTGTCGTAGAGTTGCTGGCGATAAAGATTTCACTGCCGACCAGGGCTGCGGTGAACGTGGTGCCGCTGCCCGTAACACTGCCGGAACTGGCGGTGGTCGAGACGGTGCCGGTATTGTACTGCGTTGGCTCGACGCTGAAGAAGTTCGTTGGGTTCGGCGTGCCGATGCCGACACTGGCTTGATCGGCCCCCTGCCCGCCCAGGATGACGCAGCTAGAACAGGTCGCCTGCGCATACCTGCCGAGCAACGTTGCAGAGGAGATGGTGCTGAGCGTTTGGAAGTCCGTTTGACTGCCGTTGGTGCCAGCCAGGCCGCCGAGGCCGGTGACGCCTAACCCTGTAGTGATGTCGTCGAGCGCCTCGTACCCGATGGCCGTATTGCCCCCCCCAGTGGTATTGGCATCTAGCGCGAAGGCCCCCAGCGAGGTGTTATTATTGCCGTTGGTGTTCACCTTTAGCCCCTGGAGACCTATCGCCGTGTTGAGGTTGCCGGTCGTATTATCCAGCAGCGCCAGCGCACCGATCCCGGTGTTGCTGATACCCGACGTATTTGCCGACAGCGCTTGCAGGCCGAACGCGGTATTTTTAGTGCCAACATTCGCTTGCAGGCTTTGGTAGCCGATGCCCAGGCTGCCATTGGCGGTCGTCCCGACCCGAAACTCTGCGGCTACCGTGCCGGTTGAGTCGTTCAAGACAAGCGGTGCCGTCTGGTTGCTCATCTGCTTCACTGAAACGCTGCTGACCGTCCCATCGAAGCTGTTGGTCGGCGTGAAAATCAGGTTGCCGGTGCCGGTCGTGGTGATGTAGTCGGTTTCAGTGGTATTGCTTGAGACGGCGCTGCCTGAGACGCCGCCGATGCTAGCTGTCACTGAGCCGCCCGTCATGCCGCTGACGGTGTAGGTGACTTTATATACGGCGCCTGCCGTGATCGTCATGGCCGGGCTGGCAGATAGCTGCCCAGCGCCGCCGCCGTTCGTGTGGGTGGCTGTCGCACTGGACCCGGTACCAGCAATGCCCGTCCAGCCGCCAGCCGAGCTAAAGCTATATGCTGCCGTGAAGAGTTCAGACCCGGCAGCGGCCGTATCGTTGGCGTTGGTGACAATCACCTGGCGATCCGCGCTATCCACCGTCAGGATGGTGTCGCTGCTCGCATCCTGCACCTTGAAGGCACTCGTCGAGTTGTTGGTGAGGGTCTGCACGATCACACCCGCGCCTGCCTGGTTGACATCCAGCGCAATATTGCCGGTCCCAGCTTGGATGGTGGTCGCGCTGGCATTCGCCAGGCTGCCGAGCGTGACAACCGCCTTGCCGGTGCCGGCGCCGGTCCCGCTGCCGATGGCGATTGTCTGGGTATTCCCGGTCGCCGTATTCGCGGCCCCAATGCTGATGGTGTTGCTAGCGGTGGATTGGCCGAGGGTCGTCTGGCCGGTGGTGCCCGCTGCGCCAATGGTATAGGTCGTACCCGCTGCGCCCGTCAGGCTGAAGTTGCCGGTCCCGGCTTGCAGGGTGAGCGACGACGCCCCATTGGTATTACCGATGGTGATTTGGTCTTTGCCGGTCCCAGTTGCCGCATCGCCGATGTTGATATTCTGCGTTTTGCCATTGGCTACGGTCGCGTGCCCGATATTGATGGTCTGGCCTGCGGTGGAGTTACCGAACGTCAGGTTGCCGGTCATATTGTTGACGCCGACAGTCAATGTGCTGCCAGCGGTACCAGGCTGAATCGCAAGGGAACCGCTGGCCGTCAGGACTGTTGACGTACCGAGTGAGACGTTGCCGCTGCCACCCTGGATGGTCAAATCACCAGCCGTTGTACTCCAGGTGCTGGCGGCATTGCCGGTGATGGTCAGGGCGGTGCTGGCAGCGGATTGGAGTAGTGGTGTCTGGACGGCGGTACTGAAGTGACCGTAACCGTTCACGTCAAGCGTATATTGTGGGGTACTGTTGTTGATGCCAATATTGCCATCGCTTGCTATGTGCAGCTTGTCTTCAAGTAGATCAGATGACGAGCCACCAGCAGTGGCCGGGTTTATCGCTACACCAATCTGAGCCGACGGCGCACCGCACCCCATAGGCCCCCAACTCATCGTTACAGGTAGCGTCGTACCTTCTGCCTCCGACCCGGCAGACGGTTCGCCGCTGCCGTTCGACCAGTCTGTTGTTTGACCAGAGCCAGGCGAAGAAGGAATACAAGAGGTATGCGTCACACCGTCAATGACCAACTGCCTGGTACTGGAGGTAGAGACGCTGAGGGATATGCTCGTGGATGCAAAGTTACTGTTGTACGCCGTTACCGCAGTCCCAAGCGGCGTCGTCTGGTTTACATTGTAGTAGGTTACAGCAGCAACGGTCGTTTGCGAACTACCGGACAGATTGACTACCACCGTGTGCGATCCGGCGGTGGTGGTGCCTAACGGCAGGTACCACATTTCGGCGTTACAGTCGTTGTTGGTCCCTTCGTTGCAAGACTGTGCAGTAAGCTTCGTCAGGTTGGTTCCGTCATAGGTGGCCGAGTTGACGTGCGGACCACCAAAGTTCCATTTGATACCCACATACACGACCAGGAGCATGTTGGGATGGGCACCGATAGTGTCCGTCCATGAGAGTGATGAGCTGTTCGCATTCGTTGACGACTGAGCGTCAAACGTCACATTTGGCCCGGTACCGCTGGCCGTTCTGAAGATAATATCTCCTGAGCCACCAGAACCGGTGCCATTGCTGGCATCGAAGGTCAGGTTAGCGCCCGCTGCGTCGGTTCCGCTGGCCGCGCCGCCGCGCACGGTCAAGGCGCTTGGGGTGCCGTCGTTGCCCAGCACAAGAGCGGTGTTGCTGCTGTCTACCGTGAATAACCCGGCTCCGGCTGCGTTCTGCACCTGGAACGCAGTAGCGCTATCGTGGCCGCTGGTTGGCTTTACCAGGGCCGTGCCATTGATCGTCGTGAGAATGTTGCTGCCGGTGTTGCCCAGACTGATGCTGGTCGCGTTGGTGTTGCCGATGTTCAGCGCGCCGCTGCTGGCAGTATCAACGGTGCTGGCTTGGAGCGTGCCTGCTATGCCAGTCCCGCTGATATTAAAGTTTCCTGTCTGGGCGCTGCCTGGTGTACTGCCCTGAAGCTGGACGTAGCCACTACCGCCGCTGGCCGGGGCAAAGCCGCAGGCGGTCGCATTCTGCAAGCACACCGTACCCGAAGCGTCCGGCAGGACAATAGAGTCTGTGGCCGTTGGTGCCGTGAAGCTGAGCGTTGCTATATTGCTGCCGCTGGTAACGCCAAGCTGCCCGGCCTGGAACGCATACGGCGTTGCGGTCAGCAGCAGGCGCGGGTTCATCTCCCCATCCCAGCTAGGCGCACCGCCTGTGCCGCCAATATTCATAGTGAGCCATAGCTGCTGGTTCCAGTTGATGCTGCCGAATGAGGTGACGCTGCCGAGGTTGACGGTCAGGTAGCCGTTCGCAACGTGGACTTGATTACCCCCCGTTCTTGTTTCAGTCCACAAGCAGTCTGCATCACCCGTGCAGGAGCCTTGCGAGGAACCGCTAGAGCTACTGGCATCGTACAGCTTGAACTCAACATTATAGTCGCCATCAGCGGCGATAGCACCAGATGATGTCTCTAGCCTGGCCTGAAAATTGATCGTGCTGCTGGTTGCCGCTGTCGCGGACTGAGGGAATAGCAGGGAGGAGAGAAACAAACAGGCAAGAACAATAGATAGCCCCGGCACATACTTGGCGAGCGCGGGGCTTATGAGCATCTTGGTTTTAGCAGTGTTTGTATCCAAAGCTTTGTTTTATGTTTATGTCTTTGGCCCAGGAATGGGCCTGTGTCAATTTTCCCAGCGTTTCTGGGTCCGGACAAGAACAAATTCGGAGATAAAGTGCAGTCGCTATGTGAAGCTCACCAACAAAATATCCAGCTAAAAATCCGTTGCGTGCGATACAACGCCTGGAAGCGGCGCACGAGCAACATATCCGGCCAAAAATCCGTTGCGTGCGATACAACGTTTTACGCCACACAGGAAAAGGGTTGTATTTAGGACTACATCTCACTCTGCCGCCTGATTGGTATCATCAGTTATCCACAGCCGACCGACAATTCCTGACAAAATCAGGCCCATACTGCCGTCCCAAAACGGTCAAGCATCAATCATAAAGCGGTGCCCTGGTCTAGCGGTCGGGGCCAATGCAAGCACCTCCATTTATAGGGCAGACTATTGACGGCAAGCATACAGTATTAGCTGGCATGCTTAATAGATTTAAGCAGCACTTTGGCCGAGAACAGCTCGCCAGTATTCGTCAAGAAGCACCTGGCGCTGTGCAAACGGGGAACGCGCACCACAATATACCCCTAAGCTTTTAAAGCAACCTGGTGACACGACTGTTAGAGGCCAGGGCGCACCGACCTATATAACCTTAGGGTTGCCAGACACTGACCTTGCATCGGCCACGATGAGCAAGCGGTTAGCCATGCGTGCTTGGGAGACGGAAAACAACGGTACCGTATGACAGGCCAGTACCCGAGATGACTCTGAGCGGAGGGCCAGGTTGCCGCCAGACGGAGGCCCTTACTCGATTGGCCGACGGGACTCTCCTCTTTTCTCTGAGGAAGAACGCAACACACGCCGCGGCGTTGCACAGGCGAGCGTACCTGGATGGCTGCTACCGAACGGCAGCTTTACATTACCCAAGTATGCAGGCACGGAACCTCCGTTTGGGCACCAGAGGCAGCAGTGCTTGCCTAAACCCATGCCCTGTCAGAACAGCCATCGTATGCGCAAGCGTATCAGTCGGCGCTGCCTCCCCTAGAGCGCGCGTAGGTCCGTTCTTCCCCTTGATTGCAGCCCATCCGGCGTCTACCCGTCAGGGTCTATGTACACAGGTTGGTTCATTCCCCGCATCATAGGCAGATCGGCAATGTCCGCAAGAGTGGGTAGTTTCGGTGGAGGTACAGATAGCCGCTTCTGTAGTAAGGGGTATTGCCGCCAGTCCATGCGCTCTAGCTTGATCGGCGGCAACGCCCGGTGAAAGCCGATAACCTCATGGTCTTTGTACCGCAAGAACTCCTGGGCGCTCAGCAGTGGTACGGCCTGCTCTGATCGTCCCTCGCTGGCGTGGCCGCCCTGCTGTTCGGTGGTATGGCGGGCATACGCTGATCGTCTACCGCAACGTTCTTCTACATAGCGAGCAGTGGCTACATCGGTGGGCCGGTAGTAAAGCTGGCTCTCCATATTGTCTCTGAGCACCTGGGCGCGGGCCTTGCCGTATACCACCTCTAGCTGTGAGAGGGATTGCACCGCCAGCCATATGCTGATACCGCGGCCCACTACCGTCGTAGCGTGGTCGGCCAACGAGGGTATAGCCGTTCTTCCGCCTTCATCGATCAGCAACAGGACCGGCTGGCAGCCGCTTCCCGCTCGCTGGTCATAGGTCGTGATTAACTCATCTATAAGAGACCCCCATAAGAGCCGGACCAGTGGCGATAGGGCCAGCAGGTTTTGCTCTTTCCAGCGCAGATACACCGTAACCGGCTTCTTGTCGGTCATAATCTGTTCAGCAGTAACGTCTGTCCGTGCCAGCGACCGTACAACCGTCTCCGTAAGCAGCGGGCGCATCCTGGCCGTGAGGGTTCCCCAGGCCGACAGCAAAAAGCGGTCGGTAAGATGAGCCTGCTCCAGGCGCACATCAAGAAACAGGGTCGCCAGGTCTGGGGATACTGTCTGCAACCGCTCCGCACAAGCGGCCAGACCTGAGCGAAGCAGCGCCCTGGCATATGGCAGGGCGGCTACTCCTTCCTGCTTGGCCGCGGCAAAGATACACATCAGCATCGTCGTGGCTCGCTGCGTAAAGATCGGCTCCCGTTCCTCGGTCTGGTACAGCAAGTGCGCGGCGCTGGCGTAGAGGGCGTCTTCGGTGGTCTTCCCTTGTAAGGGGTCGTAGGCGTGCCCGGCTCCGGTGGGGTCAAGCACATAGACCGGCCCGAGCAGGTTGCGGAATCCAGCAGTCTGAGCAAAGAGGTCGCCCCTGATGTCATTGACGATCACGCTGTGATGCCAGGTGAGCAGTTGGCTGACCGCCAGGAGCCCCTTCCCGCCTCTGGTGGGGGCAACGATCAAAAGATTACCGATCTCCGGGCGCTGCTTTGATCTCCTGACCGTCACGGACGGCTTGCCAAAGAGAAACAGCCGCCTTGTTCCGAGCAGCACCCCATCAGGAATAAATGAGTCAGACAGCAAGTGCCAGAGTTCGCGGGTGTGGGCAAAACGTGCCCGATGGAGTACCTGCTCTACCATGACAACTCTTCCTGCACACGTTCCCGTTCCTTGCGGGCCAGCGCAAGCTGTTGGACCTGCTCCAGCGCTGCTTCTGTAGCCGCCTCGCGTAGACGGTCAAGGTCTTGCTTCTGTAGGCGCTCCGGCAGGATGGCAAGCGCGTGGACGTGCCGATGCCCGGCATGGTCGGCGTGTATTGCGCCTACCCATTGCAAGGGACGCTGGAAACGAGCTTCCAGGCTCTGGATGGTGCGCTCAGTGATATCTCTGAGCGAGAGTTCTCTGTCTCTATCCTCGCCACACGGGTCCGGGCTGATAACCAGGCGAAAGAAGTAGCAGCCCTGGTCGGCCTGGTCGATCATGGCGTATACTTCCTGCCGCTGCACTTTTCCATCCGCATTAAACAGGGTTCTCTGCATCTTGGCGCGCTCCCTGCCGGGACGGCTTTCAATATAGCGGACTGCATCCTTTGCAATCCCGCCCTGCCGGGTATAACTGGCCTTCACAACGGTCATTGTTACTCTTGAGTGGCTTCGGCGCTCCGCTCCAGCCAGCGCTCTACCTCGCGTATCAGGCTTTCTAATTGGGGCGTCACGCGGGTGATATTGCGGCGCGCGGTGTCGCTTGAACCGTCAAGGATTTGTTCCAGCACAGCCTGGGTAACGCCCTGCTGCCGGGCTAGGATGTTCGTAGCTATGGCGCGGGTCTGCTCGCTCTCAAACATGCTTCTGACGAGCAGTGTGGCTATCCGGCTGCTGTACGCTCGCATGTGGGTGGCGATAGCCCGCTCGATAATGGGCTGCAATAGGCCCGCGTGCTGCATGTGTAGGCGTTGTGCCAGCCACTCCTCAAGCGCGGCGGCTCCGGTGCGCGACAGGCTCAAGCCTTCGGCGTCGGCGATGCGCTGAAGCTCCCGCTTCACGCCCCGCTTGACCCAGAGCATGACGTACTCGGTCTGCCGTTTGGGGTGCGAACGCGCCGGTTTTTTATGTGTTACAGAGAACGTCTTGGGTGCGCGTTCGCGCTCATCTGCGTTCTTATCTTGCCTTCCGCTCCGCAGGATTATTTCTTCATCTGCTGGCACATGATGCCAGTTGTCGTTCGCATCGTTTTGCATGGTGGCCTATGGCTTTGTCGTCTCTAGCGCGTTGGGGTGATGCGCGGGAAGTATCAGAGCCGCTTTATGGCTCTTCCGGTCACGGTCGTAGGCTGTCATTATACAGCCCGCTCGCAAGGCATGCAGTGGTTTAGCTTGCCCGCGAATTACTTTACACCTCTGGCGAGGTGCCGCGTAAAAAACGCTGCCGACGGTGTGGCATGAATAGTAGGCTAGAAAGGAATATACAAGACTGATGGGAAGGCCAGAAAGAAGCGGTAATCAATGCCCTGCTGGTCTGCCTGGACGCTTCTGATCGTTCAGGGCGTGGTGTCCAAACCTCGGCCAGTGGCTCAGTGCCTCGCATAAGCCTGGCTGGTCAACCGTAGAGCTACTGATAGTATCAGCGGAAATGTGGCTGAGGTCGTAGCCAGCCGCCTTCAGTCGTTGGTCTGCATGTGTAGCGTTTGGTCCTGGGAGAGACGTGGGCGTAGCCTATCAGCATAGCTGTTCTCTCACCTAAAACAGCGCCAGTTGCCCGGTCTTCAGCCGTTTCCGCAAGTAATGAGTATTGAGGGCAGCCTTATACAGCACCCTGGTTACGTGGTACACCTCGTCAATTTGTTTTTCCTGGGGTACTCTGCCGTACTCGCTGTAGAGCGCCAAAGCTACTTTGGCTTTTAGGACTCTACGCCGCTGCTCTGCTCGTGTCATCGCTCCCTCGCGGGGGCCGGCCACCCAAATGCCCAGAAGGTAGCCTGCGCCCCTGCTTACTGTATCAATACCCCAGATACAAACAAGTGCGGTGGAATGGTTTTTACGTATAGCAGGTTTGTTACGATCAACGTAAGGTAAGCCTCCAGAGGTCATATAAGGAGGGCCAATCCTGCTTGTATCTCATAGGTGAGGAACCATAGTTCATGTCCAGAGCGGACCTATGGTGCCATTCTTCCCCTGACTTTGGCGAGCCAGTCATCTAGCGCTTCCCGAACCATCGCGCTCTGGCTGCCAATCCCTCCCTGCTTCTGGTCTTCAATAGAGCGCTGCCGAAGCGCCTCAATCTGATCTTCATAGATGTCGAAGGGGTGCCGCTTTTTAATCTTTCGCTTCGGCTCAGCGGCGGATGTCAGGGGTACCCTGGTACTCTGGTCCTCTGGTCCTGGAGTCCCCTGCTCTTTGGCAGCAATTTTGGGCTGTACCGGCCTCGGCTTCTCTATAGCCGGGAAGTCGGCCATCGAAGACTTGAGGCTATGCTCTTTAGCGTTCGGGTCAAAATCACTGGTTCTAGGCTGCTTCATTGCTGCTGTCGATTAACCAATCCGCAAACAGGTCATAAGCAATTGCACCAGGGTGGGATGGGTCTAACATACCGATTGGTGTCTTCTCGTCATAGGAACGCGAGAAGATGGTGGCATGAGGTATCTTGAAATTCAGCACGTTTTCGCGCCAGATTTTCCGGGCATTCTCGACGATAGCCGGTGAATGACTGGTCGTCGCCCGGTACATGGTAAACAGGATGCGTAGCTCCTGATGGCCCAGAGCGAACTTTGACCACATGATCTTCTGGACATGCGATATAAGGTCTGCTACGCCGTCTACTGCCATGCGTTCGGCAGAGGCTGGTATAACAATCAGGTCGGCGGCGGCCAGACCGTTAAACGCCAGCATAGCCTTGCCAGGCGGCGTATCAATCAGGATGAAGTCATACTCTTGCTTCAACGGATTTAGCATACCTGAGAGCTTTTGCTCCTCACCAGGCTCCAGCGCTTCTTCAATGGCTGCAAGCAGGTAGTGGGATGGCAAGACATCGATGCCGAACTTAGTATGTCTGATCGCAGCCTGGGCGGACTTCGCCCCAAGAAAGACATCGTAGAGACTGGGGGTTGCCTCTGGGTCAAGATCAAGATACCGTGTCGCTGACGCCTGCTGGTCAAGGTCAACCAACAAAACGCGCTTCCCTTTCTTCCTCAGCGCGGCGGCTGTGCTGACAGTGGAGGTGGTCTTCCCTGTCCCGCCTTTGAATATCGAGAAGCTAACCACCTTCATTGCTGGCCGCCTCTGATAAGCTTATCGTATGATTCTAATGGAATGCGCCACTGCCCTGCACTACCAACTCTGGTTGCCCCTTTCACGCGGCCTTTCTTGAGCCAGCGGCTGACCGTGGCCCGGTCTACCCTCAATAGTTTTGCGACCTCGGATGCGTTGAGATACGCCTTCATAACGGTAAGCTTAATGCAGCAGCAAGCGTACTGTCAATGCTATTTTGTTGCACCTGCTGCATATGTAGGGGTACCCTAGTCCCTTGGTTCTATGGTACTAGAGTACCCTCGTACGATAGTTCTCTGGAACTAGGGTGCTCCGGCGCCGTGGTTCCACGGTACGCCCGTACTAGGGGACCAGGGGACGGGACGTACTGTGGTACGGGAGTACTGTAGTACGGCTAGACAGGGTAAAAACGCTGGCTGTATGATACTAGCAACCTAGCAGTAACAAGACGTCGCAGTTTTGTAGGCTGTTAGGTGAACAACCGGGGTAAGAGGCAGGCCGCTGTAAGGTATTGACCGAGAAAGCGGGCAGTGCTAAAATTGTCTTGCGACGTTTTGTTACTGCAAATCTTATAAAACCTTAAGCCCCGACTAGGGGCTTTTATTTTGCCCTCGGAATCGGCCGCAGTCCGCGCGGGCAACGCCGATCCATACAAACCTAACCAGGCACAGCAAAGCCGCTCCTGGGCTATTCTGCGTGCCCTAAAAAAGGGATTTTGATGAGTACCATACAACTAAGTGAGGCGCTGCAAGGCAGATACGGCGCACGGGTGAGTCAGCGACAAAAATGCAACGAAGCTTCTATAGAAGATACTGTTAGTACAGTTACTAACAACACTTCTATAGAACTTCCGCAGGAAATTGATGATCTGATTGACAACAAAATGTACCGCAACAAGTTCAAGAAGCTCGTCAGGGAAGGGCATACACGTGATCTTCTCGAATTAGCCGCCATTGCTCGGACCAAAGACAAGCCGAGCCATTGGTTTGCGAGAGCGACGAAAACGACAGCCGCACCGGGGCAGGAAGGTACGCCGACCAACTGGGAACGGGCACTGAAGTATCTGGCGAAGCTCCGACAGGTGGCCCAGACCGCTGAACGTGTCGCCAAGCGGATTGGCACCAAAGTCAACAGCTTCATCTACAAGCAGATTTGGAAAGGTGTCAATGTCGAGCGGTGGGCTATCACCGCCGAAGAAGTTAAGCATGATAAGCCAGGGCAGGGAAGGGCGAAGCACTTTGCCTGGCTGTGCATCAATGAGCGGCAGTTAGCCGCCGAAACTGTGAAGTATTAGCAGAACTTTTCCCTATGAACCAATGCGACGGCAGGAGCGATGTACAGTACGATGCTGCGTCGCACACCACGGCGTACCCTATGGCCTTTCGACATGGCAGGCGCTGACCACCGCCGAAGCAACCGGGTGCCGTAAATATACGCGCCGATTTGTTCCTGACTGCTTCGTGATCTTCCTAATATCACTCAGCAGGCGCAGCCGTCAATTCTTGGGGTTGGTCCGCCAAAATCTCCTCGATCATTGCTGGCGATAGCTTACCAGCCACATACTGGCGCAATGCTTCGCCGACCGCCTCACCTAAGTTCCTGTCTTTCAGTTCGGTATATTTCGTGAAGAGGTAACGCACCTCTTCCGGTACGCCGTAGATTTCCCAACCGTGTTTTGCCATAGCGATTCTCCGTTATAAGGTGAGCAGTTTTGTGCCATGCTCAGGGCAACACTATCGCTCCAGTCGCCTACTGCTTAGGAGTAAGCGTTTTCGCTATGGTCTTCCATACCGGGCTTTGCAGATTAACAGTTCTTCCCTGATTTTTCTTTGTCATTGCTCCCTTTTCCTCCTTAACGTGGATTAGCCGGATAACGCTCCGGCCAGGCGGTTAGTGCCTCGTCTTGACGATGTGCACCCGTTCGAGCGGCTCACGAACAATCACCGTTTTGTTATATGTCCGGTGAATGATTGGCCGCATCTTCGGCCCGTGCCGCCGGTACTTGGCTTTGCCGAATACAAGGTCTATCAAAACGAGTTCGACGCTTGCGGCAACGCCGCTTATAGACTTTTCAAGCACATCCGCAACCTTGCGTAGTATCTTGTCCATGTCGGTTTCCTATGTTAAAGTGCTTAGTAGGTTATTTTGGATAGCTCGCCAGCGTGCCACCGCTGGCCTTTTTATGTTCCTTCGCCGTGTTCGATGTTTCTCTCCTTGCTTACCTCTCACAGTATACCGGTATATACCGGCATCAGTCAAGCAGTATTACCCCTGATAACTCTGTGATATTCACAACGTAACGACCCATCGCCGGTATTTTGTGAAATACATACGAATTGCATCCAAATTGACCAAAATCTGCGTCTAAAATCTTGACTATAGGCGCAAACATTGGGTAACATTTCTATAGATCAGTCTCATGTAGACAAAACCTCGTAGGCGTCCTCGTAGTTCCGCTGGCACTAGCTCGAATGAAAGGACACCCAAAATGACCAAAGGGCAAGCCTTGGCCGTTGCGCTGGTATGTACCGGCGCAATGTTGTTCATGTTGTGCGTGCTCGCCAAAGTCTGGGGGTGTTGGCTCCCCCTCGCGCTCCCCGCCGCTGTGTGTTGGGGTATCTGGTACTACAAGTGGCGGCGCGACGTGCGTCTGTCCACCCAGGTGCAAACGGACGTCACCAGCACGTTCGTCACGCCTCAGGCAGCGCCGCCGATCTCCAGCACTGGCAGTACCCGTTTGTTTATCCCAGCCCCGCTCGAAGATCGTCAGCCCCGTTAGTCGTCTCCTAGCCACCTCTTGAAAGGAAGTGGTGCCTGTGCCGTTCGTATCGCATAGCTACCTGGAGTACCTGCCAGCCGCAGATAGAACCTCCTTCCGCCGCCGTCACCTCAAGCTCGGCGACCATCCCGAAACCCGCGACGAGCTGCTCATCCCAGACGGCGACCGCTACGCCGGAACCTATGTGCTCGGTGTGCAGGGGGTGGGGAAGTCCGGCCTGTTAGAGAACCTGATTGCCCAGGACGCCGCCGCTGGCCGGGCGGCTATCGTCATAGACCCGCATGGCGACCTGACGAAAAACTGTATCGCGCAGCTTCCATCCGCTTGCTTGGAACGTGCCTACCTGCTGGATATGGAGGATGAGGAGGCTCCCTTCGGCGTCAATGTGTTTGCCCATGCCAAGCTGACCACCTCGCTCGCGCAGGCGCAGGCCGTTGACCGGCTGATGCACATTTTTGAAGTGCTATGGCCGGAGGTGCTCTCGCAGCAGAACCTGCCGCGCTACGTGCGTGCCGCCACGCTGGTACTCTTAGCCAACCCTGGCGCAACGCTGGTGGACATGCACACCTTCCTGCTGGATGAGCACTTCCGCGCCCGCTTGCTAGCGCAAGTCACCGACTCAACGATCAAGCAGTTTTGGGCGACCCAGTACGATAACCTCTCAGACACAGAGCAGAACCGCCGCGTGCAGCCGCTCATTAACCGCCTGGAAGCGTTGTTTTTGGGCCGGACGCTGGTCCGCAACATCGTCGGGCAGAGCAAGACGACGGTGAATTGGCGCAAGGCTATCGAGGGCCGTGAGATTGTGTTTGTGCGCCTGCCAGTTAAGACGCTCACCCAAGATGCGCGCTTGCTGGGGACGGTGATTATCGCCCAACTGCACGCGGCGTTGTTCAGTTTTGCGGATATACCCGAAGCGCAGCGACCGGGGTTCAGCCTGTATGTTGATGAGTTCCAGCACTTTGCGACGCCCGACTTCGCCGAACTTTTCACTGAAGGCAGGAAATTTTCTATCCGCACCCATGTGGCACATCAGTACCGCGGTCAGTTACCGGAGTTCTTGCAGCAGTCCACCATGACCGCGCGCACCAAGATATGCTTCCAAACGACCCCGGAAGACGGGCGCGAAATGGCGCATGTGTATCCGAGCCAGGAAACGACCATCAAGCCCGAAGACATTGACCCGCACGTCACCGAAACATTGCTCATGCGGGCCAGCGATTATGGCATAGTTGCCGAATGCTTTGTTGACGGTTTCCTGCAACCGCTCCAACGCTACCGGCGCGGGCGCGGCAAGACCGAGATCGTCAACCCTGGTTTCGATCTGCGCCGGACGATTATTGACATACAAAGCAGCGGTGAAACGGTCGGGCAGGCGATTATCGTGGACGACCCGACGTACTTCTTAGACCGCCTGCTGTATGACGTGATGCGTACCGGGAACTGGCTCCTGCCGATACCCTACGAAATCCCGCGCGGTTTTGCGAATTCTGGCAAGGGCTTTTTTGCAGCCGCACGCGGCGCGAAAGACTGGGAGCTAGGCCCGGAAATGATGGACCGCTTCCCGGCTCACCTTGTTGTCAGGACTGCCGAGGGTGATCAGCGATGGACCCGCGAGCCAGAAAACGGCAAGGAGACGTTTTACTTCTTCTTGTACTGTTTGCGGTCGCTCATGAACCAACTGGCCGAAGAACCGATAGGCAAGGAGACCAGGACCAAACCGGCGGATATTGCCCAAATGCTCAGCAATCTCCCGAAACGCGCGGCTTTCGTGCGCTCCGGCGAAGATATTGGGGTTATCTACACCAGCGCCACGCCTGCGCCCGTCGGACCTGCTGAGGCTGGTACCCGGCTGCAAACCATCCGCCAGCAGACCAGGGCGAAGTACTGCCACCCGCGCGAGGATGTCGAGCAAGCCTTACTCCATGATGAGGTGCTGCCGATCAGTCATGGCGAAGGCGTGCCTATCAGCCGCTGGGAGCAGGTGTAAGTGTGTCTATCACCCCAGTGCATGACCGTTTGCTTCGGGGTGACGACCAGGTGCCGCTGGGCATTGCCCAGTTGCACCTGGCGACCGCCGACCAGTTGACGCGCCTGCATTACTTGTCGGGCAGTCTCAAGTACGTCAAGAAGCAACTGAAAGCCATGACGGGTAACGGCCTGATTGTCTCTGATGCCTTGCCGACGAAACAGCGCTCTAGCCCGTATTACTATGCCTTGGGTGCACGAGGTGCTGAATACCTGAACCGGGCGGGCATGGAGGTCAAAGCCTACCGGGGCAGCAAGGCAGAGGATGACTCGCCGTTTATCCGCCATACCCTAGAGGTGAACGACCTGCTTATCTCAGCGATGCTGCTCGGTAAGGCCAATCCCGCGTACTGGCTGGATGATTACCGCCACGAGCACGATCTGAAGCGCAAGCCCTATATGCTTGGCCGCCGCCCGCTGATACCCGACGGCTTTCTGAACTTCCAGACGCGCACCCCAGGCGGCGTTATGCAGATGCCGATTGCGCTTGAGCACGACCGGGGTACGGAGTTCCAGCAGGATTTCCGGCTGAAGATCAGGCGCTACGTCACCTTCCTGCACAAACGCGGGCAAGCAGAACTGTTCGGCGTAGGTGCAATTACCATCGCGTTTACGACGTTCAGAGATGAAGCGCGGCTGGAGCAGATGCGCCGCTGGACAAAGGCTGAACTGGCATCGACCAGCGAGCCTGAGACTATCTGGCACGCCTTCTACTTCGCCACTCTCGATAAACCGCCTGAGCCGGGCTGCTGGCTAGAGAGGAGGTGGTACACGGCGTTCGATGATACCCCTGTAGTGCTGTTAGCGATGTAAAAACAAAGAAGCCTCCGATTGCGCCGGAAGCTTCTTTAACTGTCTACCCAAATACGACCCGACGTTCGCTCTTGCAGATTACCACGAGGCGCCACATGCAGCAACCACAACCGCACCTCTCTACCCGTGACGATGAACTGCTGCGGTCTGGCTTGGCAGCCATCGCCGACGCTTATGCCAACGGCCTGATAACGCTCAAAGAGCGCATACGTTTAAGCCAGGAATGGTCGTCACTGGTGTTGGACGAGCCTGACGAGATGCTCGAAGGCGCGTACGCCGACGAATACCTGGATTCTTGAGTGCGTCCTCATCCTGAAAGAACGGCCTCGAGCTGACAAGGCAGTCTCTCCGCCGTTCTCACACCTTTATTCTTCTAAGGTGCTACCATGCAACAACTGGAAGCAGCAATGTTCGAGCGGGTCATTGTCTTCCCGCTTGAAGATAACCAGGGCCACAACCTCCAGAAAGAAATAGATACGATCTGCCTGGAGTTATTGGAGATAGTTGGCGGCTACAGCGAGACACGGCAGCGCGGGCAATGGCGAGGCAATGATCAACAGGTCTACACCGACTGGTCGGCACGAATAAGCACGGTAGTAAGCGAGGAGCAAGATATACTGATCGGAGCCAAACTCTCTGAATGGTGCGCTCGTCTTCGGCAGCGAACTTTGTACACCCACTCAGTAACGGTAGAGGTACGATTTATCGAGCCTGCCAAGGTGGTTGTGTAGCTCATAAGTTCAACAAAACCCTGCAAGGTACAATGCCAAGCGGGATGCTGCATATCCCATAGAGCAGAGGCAACACTGATGAGGCCAGAACAACCTACTGGTAACGGCGAAGGCATTCGGCACGTGTACGAATTGCTCTACGCCTACCGCTTTGGTACAATTAACTTCCTAGAACTGCTTGAGCAGATGGAAGCTATCCTCTGCTCGTCGCCATCTCGTCATCCCCGCCGCGATACTTCCTTAGAGGAGGCTGAAATGCCGGACGGTGACGGTCAAGTCAAACGCTAGAGAGAATATTTCGCACACAGGTGTCCGATGGTCCGACGGCTAACCTATACTCCCTGCCAGGTTTGATCTTGACCTCTATACCCACTTGTAAGGTATAACACTCTATACCAGTGCTGTATACTCTGCACGACGAGAACTGAAAGCGAGGTGATTCCCGTGTCCTTCCCGACGTTGCAGGATATTCTGAAGGCACAAACACGCATCCGTCCCTATCTGGCACATACCCCGCTTCATAGCTACCCCGCCATCAACAAATTAGTCGGAACCACGCTGTTTATAAAACACGAGAATTACCAGCCGGTAGGGGCCTTCAAGGTACGCGGCGGGATCAACCTTATTTCCCAGCTCACCCCAGAGGAGCGCGAGCGCGGAGTGATCGCCGCCTCCACCGGCAATCATGGGCAGTCCGTTGCCTTCGCTGCCCGGCTTTTCGGCGTCCAGTCTATCATTATTGTCCCGGAGCAGGCCAATCCGGGCAAGGTCGCCGCTATGGAGGGCATGGGCGCGCAGGTGATCAAACACGGTGCGACTTTCGACGAGTCCAAGCTGCATTGCGAGGAACTTGCCCGCGAGCATGGCTATCGCTACATCCATTCCGGCAACGAACCCCTGCTCATCGCGGGCGTTGGCACCGAGGCCCTGGAAATGCTGGAAGAGCAGCCAGATCTCGACATCATCTTCGTCCCCATCGGCGGGGGCAGTGGCGCGGCTGGCGTTGGCATCGCCGCGCACGCCATTAACCCGTCAATACAAGTCATCGGCGTGCAATCGGAAGCCTCTCCGGCGGCCTATGAAACGTGGAAGCAGCACCGGCCCGTCACGGCGCCCAATCGCACCTTCGCTGAGGGCCTGGCTACTGGCGCTCCTTTTGAACTCCCCCAGGCCATCATGCGCGAACACCTGCATGATTTTCTGTTGTTGAGCGAGGAAGAGATTTTGCGGGCTATGGTCTGGATGATTGAACGTGCACATACCCTGGCCGAAGGCGCGGGCGCAGCAGCCCTGGCCGGTGCGTATCGCTTGCGCGACGAACTGACCGGCAAGAAGGTGGGCGTCATCTGCTCCGGGGGGAATACCTCCCTGGAACACCTGCGCCTCGCCCTCGGCCAGCAGGCACCTTACGCCCAGCACGAGAATTCGTGAACGACGATATGCTGTGTTTCACCGCTGCCCAGCGAAAAACGAAATTTGATAGGTGTCCAGTTGTCGTTGATGTACACCTGGGCGCCAATGAAGGCATTCAAGGCTGGATAGCTGTGTAGGGGAGTAGGCGCCAGATGAGGGCGAAGTCGGCGCTGAGCGCGTAGAACATCCGCGAAGGTGACAGGCTGCATCCGCTTCTCCTTCTGCTATTTGCGATGGCTTGCGGCCACAGATGTTGTATGCACTATAGCATATCATGGTTGGGAACAAGGCCACCTGTAGCGCCGCCTTCCAGGCGGCTCAACGCTGGCCGCCTGGAAGGCGGCGCTACAAGTAACACGCCTCGCTTACCAACACCTCATGGTTGAGAACAAGCCCAATAAGGGCTGATTTTCGGACTTGACGCTTGCTATCGCAGCGGCTAGAATGCTGCAACCAGTGATATTCTCTCAAAGCAGGCGACTCCAGAAAGGGGATAAGCATGACCTGGCAGCCGGAGATAGATGAACTTCATCAGCGCGAACATCTCGCCCGCCGCATGGGCGGAGAAGAGAAGGTTGCCAGACACCATGCCCAGGGTCGGCTCACCGTCAGGGAGCGGATTGAGGCGCTGCTCGATGCCGGAACGTTTCACGAGGTTGGTGCGCTGGCAGGAGCGGCTGAGTACAGTGAAGGGCGCCTGACAGCATTTCGTCCGGCCAACTTTGTGGTTGGCACTGGCGCTATCGAGGGTCGCAAGGTGGTGGTGGGCGGGGATGATTTCACCGTTCGCGGTGGAGCAGCAGACGCCTCGGTAGTTGGCAAGCAGATTTACGCTGAACAGCTTGCCAACAGTCTCCAGATGCCAATAGTGCGGCTGGTTGATGGGACTGGCGGCGGCGGCAGCGTGAAGTTGTTGGAACAACACGGCCACACCTATGTACCAGCAAATCCCGGCTGGGATTACGTGGTTGACAACCTGAGCCTGGTTCCGGTTGCCGCTGCGTGCCTGGGTTCAGTAGCTGGCCTGGGCGCGGCGCGGCTTGTGGCGTCGCATTTTTCGGTGATGGTTGCAGGTACGGCGCAGTTGTTTGTGGCCGGTCCGCCGGTGGTGAAGTTTGGCATGGGCGAAGACTTGACGAAGGAGGAACTGGGTGGGGCCGATATTCATCGCTACAGCGGGTCCGTTGACGTGATTGTGCAGACGGAGTACGAGGCGTTTGCCCAGATTCGCCGTTTCTTATCCTACCTGCCACAAAACGTTTTTCAGCTTCCCCCGGTGCAGCCTTCGCAAGACCCGCCCCATCGGCGCGATGAGTTTCTACTGTCTGCCATTCCACGCAACCGCCGCCAACCGTATCGCATTCGCCCGATTCTGGCGGCGCTCTTTGACACAGGCTCGGTCTTTGAGCTTGCTCACTATGGGCGAGCCACCGTCACGGCGCTGGCGCGGCTAGACGGCCATCCGGTTGGGGTGGTGGCAGCCGATCCGTTTATCGGTGGAGGTGGCCTGACGGTTGAAGGGTCCGAAGCGATGATTCGGCTGGTTGACTTGTGTCAGACTTTTCATCTACCCATCGTCACGTTAACCGACCAACCCGGGCTGGTGATTGGCCGCAGCGCGGAGCGTCGGGGAACTATCCGCTATGGCGTGCGCGCTATCGCTGCGGTGTACCAGGCAACGGTACCCGCAGGCGAGATCATCATTCGCCGGGCTTTTGGCGTTGGCGGCGCGGGCATGACGAATCGGCATCGCTTTGTCCAACGCTATGCCTGGCCGTCGGGTGATTGGGGGTCGCTCCCCATTGAAGGCGGTCTTGAGGTGGCCTATCGCAGCGAACTGGAGGCGAGCGACGACCCGACAGCCCTTGCCTCGGAGATTCGCGCGCGCCTGGATGCGGTTCGCTCGCCATTTCGGACCGCCGAACGCTTCGGGATAGAGGAGATCATCGATCCCAGGGACAGCCGCCCACTTCTCTGTGAATGGGTACACGATGCTTACAGGCTGCTTCCTGCCCAGTCAGGACGCCCATCACACGGTACGCGACCATGATTGAGAGAGGAGACGGCATGCCAACCAGGGTATCCTCAGAGGTGAGTGGATTGGTGTGGAAAATTGAGAAGAACGTAGGTGATGTGGTCAATGCAGGTGATGTGCTGATGATCCTTGAATCAATGAAAATGGAACTGCCGCTAGAGGCGCCAGTTGGCGGGAAAATTGCAGAGATACGCTGCAAGGAAGGGCAGAGTGTGAGCGAAGGCGACGTTCTGATCATACTTACTTGAGTTCGCTTGCACGTGCCTTTGCCAGAAGTGTCAGTTTTCTAGAAGCCAAATGGGCTATTGACGATGCGTTCTTGTGTTATACTAGCAATAAGCCGCTGATAGCGCATGAAACAAGAAAGGAAAAACACGATGACTACCTCTAAGCGCGGACCAGAGCCAGGCTCCGAGAAGGCCAAACATGGCGGGCAGGCAGTACGTCAGAAGTATGGCCCGGAGTTCTATGCACGCATCGGCAAGAAGGGCGGCGAGGCTGCCAAAGCCAAACTGGGATCAGAGCATTATTCGCAAATCGGTAGGATGGGCGGCGAGGCAACCAAACAGAATCATGGCTCGGCCTTCTACAGCCGGATTGGCAAAACTGGCGGCGAGCGGGGACGCAAGAAACCGTAAGCGCCGGAGCGGCAGGCCCAGGCTGCCAGGCGCAGTGTTTCCTGGCGGCCTGACCCCAGGGGCCGAATCCTCTCAAGGTTTTCTTTCTGCCCCTGGGGCAAAGAGCATCCTTGTATGATGTTGTATCTCATCGCGTACTGCTTATCAGGGCATTATACAAGGATGCCCTGAAGGATGGGTTGGCTATGTCCCCGCGCCTCACCGATTGGAGCATTGCGCTTGCTGCTGCTATTGCGCTGACGACTGGTCTCCTCAGCCTGTTCAGCGGCCTCCCATCGGACTGGTTCATCTTTGCGCTGCATGGCATCGGGGGACTGTGGCTGCTGCTGCTGTTATGGGGGAAACTGCGGCGCGTCTGGCCTCGTTTGTTCCGCCTGCGGCGCTGGGATCGCCGCACAGTCCTGGGGCTGCTGGCAACCATCTTTGTTCTGGTGACGCTCGGTTCCGGCATCTGGTGGGCCGCAGGTGGCGATCTTGATGTTGCCGGATTCGGTTTATTGAACTGGCATATCATCCTCGGCTTTACCCTCGCGGCAGCAATCTTCTTTCATATGTTCGCTCGCGCGAAGCGGCTACGCAAGCGCGATCTCGTTGGCAGGCGAAGGGCGCTGCAATTCGGCGCTTTGCTCGTCGGCGGGATGGCGCTCTGGCCGATTCAGCAGTTCGGCGAACAAGTTCTTCGTCTGCCTGGGGCCAAGCGAAGATTCACCGGATCGCATGAGATAAGCAGCTACGCTGGCAATGTCTTCCCGGCCTCAAGCTGGGTAGCCGACCATCCACGCCCGATTGACACAGAGACCTGGCAGCTTGTCCTGGATGGCGCTGTGAAAACGCCTCGCTCGTTTTCCTACGATGAACTGGTCGCAGCAGGTGATGAGTTGGAGGCGACGCTCGATTGTACAAGCGGATTTTTTAGCACTCAACGCTGGCGGGGTATCCGTATCGGGCGGCTGCTCGATCAGGTTGAACTTAATGCAGACGCGAGCAACGTCCGTTTTATCTCGGTGACGAGCTATCGCTGGAGCTTGCCGCTGGAGGAAGCGAGAGCGGCGCTGCTGGCGACGCATGTTGGGAATGAGCCGCTCTCCTACGATCATGGGTTCCCTCTCCGCCTAGTTGCCCCAGGCCATCGTGGCATGGAATGGGTCAAATGGCTTGCGCGTGTCGAGGTATTGACCGGACCTGACCCTGGTCAGCTTCTCAGCATCTTCGCCAGCAGCTTCACTTCAGCGGGGCGCGGCGATTAGATTCTGCCGAATGCCCGTAAGACGAGCAGATTCTGGATCGTCGTCCAGCCTCTCCAGTTTGCGTCATATGGCGTGGGCCAGCCGCCATCTTTCTCCTGCTCAGCTTCCATACGGTCCAGTTGTTCCTTCAGAATGTTTTCGGGAAGATGCCTGGCGGTATAGGTCTGCGGGCGTCGAACATAGGCAAAGAAGTGGTTGCTATCCACGCCCGACTCGGCAGTATGCTGGCGTATCAGCCACCAGAGAACGCCGGAGAGATAGAGTTCGCGCTGCGGGTGGTTCCACTCAGGCAGGAAGTAGTGAGCATATGGACGAACGTTATAGAACTCGTCGCCTATGAGATCGTCTACTCGCGCCAGCTCTGCAAAGAGGCGTTCAACTCGCGTATGGAGAGTCTCGGCCCCCAACCCAAGTTCTTTGAGCAGGCCAGAGAGGGTGCAAGAAGGGTTGAGGTTCGGCCACTGCCAGCCCTGGAACCAGGGGGCAAGCTCATGGTTATAGACTCCTGGCGCAAAACGCCAGTTCCCATTCTCCTCCTGGGTTTGCTCAAGGTAGCCTACCATTTTTGAGAGCAAGGGATGCTCCTGGGGCGCATGAGCTTGCAGGCAGATGAGTAAGGCGATTTCTGTTGCAAAGGGATTGCTGTCGGGCGCTTTGATGTCCACCTCCAGGCCATGAAAGCCACCATCAGGATTCTGATAGCGGGCCAGGACGCCAAGCAGATGATCGAGCGGCTGATCGGCGAAATGGTATGCCCACTGTGCCTGGTCAATATCTCGGCCATTGTGCTGGAAAAACTGCTGCGCTTTTGCAAGCGTGTCCATATCGAGCCTCCTAAAAGATGAATCTGTACGTGTCTATACAATTGCAGTATACCAGGGAATGTGGTTAGAATTGGTCCTAATTAACGAGATAATGTGCAGACATGAAAGAAAAGGGCATCTATGTACTCTCCAGTAACACGGCTTTTGACGGTTCTTGAACTGCTGCAAGCCCGGCCATCCATTACCGCCGCGCAGCTTGCCCAGCGGCTCGAAGTGAATAGTCGTAGCGCCCGGCGCTATATCACGATGCTGCAAGATTTGGGGATGCCAATTGAGGCAGGGCGTGGCAGGTATGGCGGCTACCGGCTGCGCCCAGGGTATAAGCTGCCTCCGTTGATGCTGACCGAGGATGAGGCGCTGGCGGTGACGCTGGGCCTGCTGGCGGCCCGCCAACTCGGATTGAGCGGCACAGTTCCAGCCGTAGAGGGGGCGCTGGCGAAAGTCGAGCGCGTTCTGCCAATCGCAGTGCGCGAGCGCGTCCAGGCGGTGCAGGAAAATGTAACGTTGGACCTGAATATACAGAAAGGCTTGCCTGCAACGGACTGGCTCAAAACGTTTAGCACCGCCGCGCAGGAGACACGGCGCCTTACCCTGCGCTATCAGGCTGGGAGCGGCGAGCAGACGCGGCGCGTATTTGATTGTTATGGGGTGCTCTATCGCAATGGGCGCTGGTATGCTGTCGGCTACTGCCACTTGCGCCAGGAGATTCGCGTGTTTCGGCTAGATCGCGTGCTGGAAGCCGAACTGAGCGACGAGCGCTTTGTGCGCCCAACGGATTTTGATAGCCGGACCGCTGTGGTGGGGATTATTGCCACTATTCCTGATACGTGGCACGTCCAGGCGCTGCTGGAAACGACGTTGGAGGATATTCAGGCGCTGGTTCCACCAGAGTATGCGAAGCTGGAGGAACGGGCTGATGGGGTGTTGCTGCGGGCGTATGAGCGGGATTTAGATCACGCGGCGCGTTTTCTTGTCGGGCTGGGATGTCCCCTGCGCGTGCAGCAGCCAGAGGAACTGTTGGAGGCGCTGAAGCGGCTGGCCCAAACGATTATGCAGACCGTTTCAGAAGGTATTACCCCCCTGTGATATTCTCTGTGCATCTGAGCAGTGTGATACACTGTTCATCCACAGGGAGCATGCGTTTCTTCTGCCGCGTGGGTTGTATCTGCCCTTTGCGCCTGAAGGGCAGGTTTTCCGAATCAGTGAATCATGTTGTTTAGTAAAAAGACCATCTGGGGGAGAAAGAGAATGGACAAGGTTCGCTGGGGCGTCCTGAGTACCGCTAACATCGGTCTGAAGCAGGTTCTTCCTGCCATGCAGCAGGGTAAATACTGTGAGATAAGCGCGATGGCATCGCGCAACCTGGAGGCGGCGCAGGCTGCGGCGGCGCAACTGGGTATCCCCAAAGCCTACGGCTCCTATGAGGAACTGCTGGCCGATCCCACTATTGACGCTATCTACAATCCTCTGCCCAACCATCTGCATGTACCCTGGTCGCTCAAGGCGTTGCAGGCGGGCAAACATGTCCTCTGCGAGAAGCCGATTGCGATGACGGCTGCTGAAGCGCAAACCCTGGTGGATACGGCCAGAGCGCATCCCCAACTGAAGGTAATGGAAGCCTTTATGTATCGGCATCATCCCCAATGGCAGCGGGCCAGGCAACTGGTGGCTGACGGGAAAGTTGGCGAACTGCGCACAGTTCAGACGATTTTCTCCTACTATCTTGACGATGGAGAGAATATCCGCAACATCGCTGATGTGGGCGGTGGGGCTATGATGGATATTGGCTGCTATGCTGTTTCAGTGCCGCGCTTTATCTTTGACGCTGAACCCAGGCGGGTTTCTGGCATTGTGGAATACGACCCCCGCTTCAGAACAGATCGCCTGGCTTCAGGTATGCTGGATTTCGGTTCTGGTACTGCGGTCTTCACCTGTGGGACGCAGCTCGCGCCGTATCAGCGGGTGAATATCTTCGGCACCGAGGGGCGCATCGAGATTGAAATCCCCTTCAATGCTCCACCTGATCGGCCTTGCAAGGTCTGGTACGAACACGATGGGAAGATCGAGGAGATCACGCTGGATACCTGCAACCAGTATACACTCCAGGGCGATACCTTCTCGCAGGCGATTCTCACGAATGCTGCTGTACCCACGCCGATAGAAGACGCTGTTGCTAACATGCGCGTCATTGAAGCAGTGTTTGCCAGCGCCAGGACGGCTGGTTGGGCTGAAGTCGCGGCATAGGCATGAGATAGAAGAATCAGGAGGAGTCATGCGCCACTATCAGCTTGCTGTACTGCCGGGTGACGGCATTGGCCCGGAGGTTATTCCAGAGAGCATCCAGACTCTTGAGATGCTCGCCGGGCTGTGTGGCAGCTTCCATCTGGATACAGTCTCTTTCGACTGGGGGACCGAACGCTATCTGCGGGAAGGCGCGCTGATGCCGAAGGATGGGCTGGCGGCGCTGGAGCGAGGCGGCTTCGATGGTATCCTGCTTGGTCCCATCGGAGACCCGCGCGTGCCCGACCATCTGACGCTGTGGGGCTTGCTGCTGCCCATCCGCCAGGGGTTCGATCAGTATGTCAACCTTCGGCCCATGCGCTTGCTGCCTGGCGTGCAAAGCCCCCTGGCAGGCAAAAGCCCCGGCGCTATTGATGTGGTCTGCATCCGAGAGAACACCGAAGGCGAGTACGCTGGCGTGGGAGGCCGCTTGCATCAGGGGACGCCAGATGAGGTGGCGATCCAGTCAAGCGTCTTTACCTGGAAAGGTACAGAGCGGATTATCCGCTCTGCCTTCGAGTATGCTCGTCAGCACAGGCGCAGGCTGGTAACGAGCGCCACAAAATCGAACAGCATGCAGTATGGGATGGTCTTCTGGGACGACGTGTTCAGGCAGGTGGCAGCCGAGTACCCCGATATTGCCCATGAACAACAATTGATCGACTCTCTGGCTGCGCGGATGGTTGCCAGGCCAGAGAGCCTGGATGTGATCGTGGCCTCGAACCTCTTTGGCGACATCCTCACCGATCTGGGCGCGGCAGTAGTCGGCAGCCTGGGGCTGGCTCCCAGCGCGAATCTCAACCCGGATCGGCGCTATCCGAGTCTTTTTCAGGCGATTCACGGGTCGGCTCCCGACATTGCAGGCAAAGGGGTGGCTAACCCTATTGCCTCGGTCTGGTCGGCCCAGCTTCTACTCGACTTTCTAGGTGAGCAGGAGGCGGCAGCGATGCTGATGCAGGCCATCGAGGCGGTGCTGGCCGAAGGAAAGGTACGGACGCCAGACCTGGGAGGCACAGCGACCACGCGCCAACTGGGCGACGCGATTCGGGCGCAACTGCGCCTGGCTGCCGTGAACTGATCGGCCTGTTGACACCGGAAAAGGCGAAACTGGCTCTGATGCCAACCCAGGAATCTGCGGATGGTGGTTTGGTATGGATGTGCTGCTTCTCCTCAAGGCAATCTCTCAAAAGAAAATGGAGCGAGTTATTATGAGCAGACAAGACTCCAGACCTGGAGCCTGGCAGCTTTTTGGCATCTGGGTACGTATTGGATTGCAGTCCTTTGGAGGCGGGGCATCAACCACGCTCTTAATCCAGCGCGTGTTTATCGAGAAGCGACGCTGGCTGTCAATGGAAGAGTTTCTGCGTCTGTGGAATTTGTGCCTGCTGACTCCAGGTATCAATCTCATCGCTCTCACTATTCTGCTTGGCAAGAAACTGGGAGGAGCCTGGGGTGTTGTTGCCTCTCTTGCTGGTCTGCTCCTGCCCAGTGGAATAATCACCTGCCTGTTAGCTGCCCTCTTTGTCAAGATAGAGCAAGGAGCAGCGGTCCAGGCTGTGTTGCGAGGCGTGGTCCCGGCGACGGGAGGAATCATGCTGCTCGTTGGGCTGAACTTTGCGCGGCCCATTCTTGAGAGGCTTTATAAAGTCGGATTTCGGTATGTGCTGGCGAGCGGTGCGCTGATAATCGCCAGTGCGCTGGTCGTTATCCTCTTCAATCTATCGGTGATTGTGGTTGTGCTTGGCGCCGCGTGTCTCGGCGCGGCCTTCTTTGCGCCGCGATCAATGACGCCGCTGCCGGAAGAGCCAGGGGAACAGCTATGATTAATCCCATCCTCTACTTCCTGCTGTTCTTGAAAGCCTCGCTCTTCTCCACTGGCGGCTTCAGCAATCTGCCCAGTCTGCACCAGGATTTGCTCACCAACGGCTGGGCAAAAGAAGCCGACTTTGGGCAATCAATCGTTATTGGACAGATCAGCCCTGGCCCGAACGGCTTATGGGTCATCAGCCTGGGCTACCTGACCTATGGCTATTCGGGCGCATTGCTGGCCCTGCTGGCGATTACCTTCCCCGCGCTTCTGTCTCTCGTCATTGCCGCTGGCTATGCTCGCATTGAGCAGCGAGCCTGGGTCCAGGGGGCAATGCAAGGGGTCTCCCTTGCCGTTGTGGGTCTGCTGCTCACAGTGGTCTGGACGATCTTGCGCCAGCCTGGAGTAGACTGGAAAGGGCTGTTGATCGCCGTGGGCGCCTTCGGGCTGGCGCTAAGCCGCAAGGTAAATGTACTCTTGATTTTAGGGCTGGCGGGCCTCCTGGGGTTTCTTCTCTATCGCTAGCTGCCAGCGAACCATTTAGGCGCCGAGAACTGGCAGCTGAATGGCAGAAGGATGGTCCGGGTCGTGGTAGATGGTCTGGTCGGCGGTCAGGAGTTTAGCCCCTGTAGCCAGCGGCTCCCCGCTCCCCAGGTTGCGGGCAAAACGCGGATGCGCGCCGCTGGAGACCTGTACACGAATGCGCTGGCCGCTGCGGAAGCGATAGGCGGTAGGCCAGAGATCGATCTGGATATGTCGGCTTCCATCTGCTTCCGGGACTGAACTGTCGGGGGTCAGGCGCACAATGCCATCGCACAGATTGAGCGATTTACCCGACGCCTCCACGACACAGAGCCGCGCAAAGAAATCGGTATGTTCCAGGCTGGATTGGACATAGAGGTCGGCAGTGACCGGGCCAATGACCTCCAGGTCTTGTTCCAGTACGGCGCTCGTATAGACCAGCACATCTGCGCGCGCCTCCAGGGCGCGGTTATCTTTTGCTCCCATACGCTCCTGCGCCCCCAGGGAATTGCCGCCTACCGCCGGGGTTGGATCGCCAGGATCATAGCGGTAGTGGTCTGGCTCGGAGGCGGGCGGCGTGGTCGGAGCCAGTGCACCATCTGGCTGGAGATGCCAGCGTTCGCTCCTGGCTGGCGGCGGCCAGTCGGCGAAATCGCGCCATTCCTTGGCCCCCATCACAAACAGCCGAACGGGAGCCTCGCGCAGTTGGCTGCGGTCCCCTTTCAGGTGCGCTTGCAGCCAGGCGAGTGTCTCGCGCGTCATGGTGGGCAGGCTGGGGAACTCCCCATGTGTCCAGGGGCCAATGAGCAGATAGGGCTGGCGACCCGCCGCGCGCAAGGTCTGGTAGTCTTTTAGCTGCCAATCAAGGAAGAGATCGTACCAGCCAGCCTGAAGATAGATAGGCGCAGTTACTTCACTAACATGGGCGCTGTAGTCAACGAGTTTCCAGTAATCGTCGTCTGGCCCGTGCATAATGACGTTCTGGAAGGATTGGGAGGGCTGACCAACCACAAGCTGGTCAGCTTCTTTGAGCGGCAGATGCATATACGCCTGGGCGAGTTTGCGCTCCTGCTTGCGTTGGCCCAGGAGGGCGCTCAGCCGCATTCCAGTGGCGGCCTGCTGGGTCATCATGGTGGACCAGCCCAGCGAGCTTTCCAGGGTAAACCCGCCCTGGAAGCGGAAGTGGTTGAAATCGGCGGTAGTGATCTGCGGTACCAGTGCTTTCAATTCTGGCCCGACCTCAGCGGCTACCGCCCACTGGACAAAGCCAAGGTAGCTGCCGCCGATCATAGCCAGGTCGCCTGAGAACCACTCCTGCTGCTTGATCCACGCGATGGTTGCCAGCCCATCATCAAGCTCGTGGCGGGCATATCTGAACTCTCCACCAGAGCCAGCAGTGCCACGACAGCTTTGGATGAGAACCTGATAGCCGCGCTCGGCGAACGGGCGGGCATAGATAGCGCCAAAGAAGCCGCGCCGCCCGTAAGGAGTACGGACCAGGATGGTTGGGCGCTTAGCGCCAGTGCGGGGCGCGTAATGGTCGGCAAGTAGGGCTACACCGTCGGGCATGGGTATCGAGAGGTCGTGTGTGACTACAAGGTCATGGGTTTCGGCTGGCGGCAAACGGAGCAATAAGCTGATGAGACGGCTGGTGAGACTCATCGAACACCCTCCCATGAGTAGCAATATGGGATGCCCCAGGGCTGTGCCTGGGGAATGTTGGCTGGCATACACCGTATCGTATATGTTAATATCCTCGCCCGCTACTATAGGGAGAGGCAAGGAGCTTGTCAAGCCTTGAAAAGATGGGGTTGCCAGTCTGCCTCTTTCTAGTTGTCAAGCAAACGTCCGATCAGGAGGTGCGCTTCGGCTAGATGGCTACGTCAACGGCCACAGGAAGCGACGTGCGTGACCAATCGCTCAGGTCGTCGCTGTCGCGTGGGGTATACTTATCATAGACGATTTTTCGGGCGAGCGCGTCTTCCTGTGGGTCTGTGACCAGCCGCGCCTGCCCGCTGAAGACTCTCTCACGAATTCTCACCTGGACTTCCGGGGTGCGCTGTGCGTTTTTTACCCAATCCGATTTGTCGCGTCCACCGGAAAGCATATAAATGGTCTGCCCGTGGAGGGCAAACCAGATTTCGATGGTATGCGGATGGCCTGAACGGCGGCCAGTGGTGGTCAGGTAACAAAAGTCGTCGTCAGCCAGGTGTTGAAGGTCAACATTCATAGATAACTATCTCCCAACGTTTATGATTCCCTACTCCCTGGTCACATCAGCAGGAAGTCAATCGTATAGATTATACTTGTGTGATAGATTGTGACACAACAGAGCATTCCCAGGAGGCGGGATTGATGCAACAGCAACCAGTTCTTACTGCCCAGCAGCAGGCAATTCAGCTCGTGCGCACCCGCTACGAGCAGGGCATCCTTACTTTCGAGCAATTTGAATATGCGCTCAATGCGCTCATTGTGGCCCAAACGCCGGAGGAGTGCCAGACGATTGTAGCGGAACTTCCTTCTACTACGGCTACAAGTGTGCTGCATCGCCCAGAACCGCCTTCAGCGCCAGCAGCGGCGCCCATCCAGCGAATCGTGGGGACCATCGGCGAACTCAAGCGGATGCGGCGTCCCTGGCGCCTGGAGCCGCACACCAGCTTCAGGCTGTGGGTTGGGGAGATCAAGCTGGACCTGAGCCTGGCGACGCTGCCGCCAGACAGCGTGTTAGAGGTGTTTGTGCCGGTAGGTGAGGCGGTGATCTATGTACCCCGCGAAGTCCACGTCACGGTGCGGGCGTTCTCGCTGATTGGCGAGACACAGGTGATGGGCGAGGAGCGCAACGGCATTTTCGCTCGTCTCAATGAGGAGTTTCCGTCAGAGATCCCCTCCGCAAGTCCTGCGCCCCACCTGGAGATTCGCCTGAAAACGATCATGGGTTCGGTCAAGGTGATACGTGTCAATGGGCCGGTCATTGCGCTCAAGGACGTGATTAAAGAAGCCGCTGGTCAGGTGCTGCTGGCGACACTCGATGCTTTCAAGCAGAATCGTGGGAATAAAGGCTCTTCACAAAGGTGAGCTCTGTCGCTACCTGGGCGACGGCCACTGGCCCGATAGTCAAGACGATCTTGTTGCGCCAGGGGTCTTCAAGGGTGGCAATATTGCCTGTCTCAGTGAAGGAAAGACCCGCCGCGCGAACCCGCTCAAGGACGGCGGTACGCGCTTCCTGACTGGGCATCTCGATGGTGAAGCAGCGCAGCCCGGCTATTCCAGCGGGAGCTGGCCCAGCACCGCGACTGTGCCAGATGTTCATGCCGATGTGGTGATGGTAGCCTCCAGCGGAAATGAAGAGCGCGGTGGGCATCCTGACCATGATGTCGAAGCCAAGCACCCCATGATAGAAGGCTTCGGCTTGATCAATGGCGCCAACCTGCAAGTGCATGTGTCCAAGGCGTGTGCCCACCGCCATGCCGCTCCATGACTTTCCCTCCTGCTCGGCTGCCGCCAGCACGCCCTGAATATCAATGGGATCTGCCGCCATCTGAAGCTGCCCATTGATATAGGGCCATTCCTCGCGGGGACGGTCACGATAGACCTCGATGCCGTTGCCATCAGGATCAGTGATGTAGAAGGCTTCGCTGACCAGATGGTCGCCCTGGCCGGGGAAGGGAAGGCCCGCTGCAAGCCAGTGCCCAAGCCATCGCCCAAGATCGGCGCGGCTCGGTACCAGAATAGCGAAGTGGTAAAGCCCGGTGTAGCCGTAGCGGTCATGCGGGAAGGGCTGCGCGCCGGGTTCTTCAGTGAGGAAGAGGAGCGGTGTACCCGGAACACCCAGAGTAGCACTGCCCTCGTGTTGTTCAAGGACGGCGAAGCCGAGTCCCTGTGTATAGTACCTGAGAGATTTGTTAAGGTCGGCGACGGCCACGGAAACCAGACCCATTTGGGTTCCTGGGGCAATCGAAGCGGCAGGCGCCTGCTGAGGGTCAGAAGTCATGGAAGGTCTCCAGTCTGTGGGCGTACAGGTCCGCCCACCCGGCTATTGGGACGCCTCTTTACCCCCCAACGGCAGCCAACTCACCCGATGGAGCGATAGGGAGAGTGGGAAGGGTCTTGTGCGCCCTGGCATCGGCGGCCAACAAGACGCCAAAACGCCAGACGAAGCGCCCCTGGTCAACGTTATTCTGCTGAAGTTCAAGCTCACAGCCCGCGACTCCCTGGTCGTGGAGGATAGTGATATTCCACCCTGCGCCTCTCAGAGAGCGTTTCTGCTCAACGCTGAGCATCTGCACGCCTGTTATGCAGACAAGCTGAGTCAGTTGGTAGCTCAGGCTCACATACTGCGAGGGAAGCGGCCCCAACTGCCAGCCAGCCACTGCATCATAGGTGAGAAAGAGGCTGAGCAAGGTAGGGGATGCTGGGAACAGTATATCACTGACAACCTGTCCGCTGGCGGTGGTAAAGCGCCAGCGCAGCGCGAAAGGTGTTCGCACCTGCCAGAACTGGCCGCTCGCGGAGTAGTCATGTGGAAATCCGCCGAGAACAGCACAGGTGAAGCTAAAACAGAAAACACCCCGCTGGGCGTTTGGGGCGCTTGGAACCAGCAAGGCGCTGGCGTGCAGTGGTCCAGTGAGCCGCCGGGTCTTCAGTGTTCCGTCGCGGTTCAGGCCAGTGACGATGAAGGATTGGGCAGGTACATTGATCGTTTGCTGGGCCGTAAGTTCACGCGAAATCAGGGCTGTAATCTGCTGGCGCTGCGCTGCTGGCAGATCAGCCAGGGTGAAGAGTATCTCCAGGGTATTCGATGCCTCCTGGTTAAGAGCGGTGGTACGCCCGGCATCACATGGATGGAAAGCATACGGCACGATAGATATGGGCGGAGGAAAATGACAGGTGCGTGGTTGGAATGGCGGCGCGTTCAATGTGATGGTGTAAGGGGGCTGGCTTGACAACTTGATGGTCAGCGGGAGAACGCCGCGCTGTGGCTGGCCGTTGATCGTGAGAGCGCCGTAGTTGACGTTGCTCATGATGCTTACTGTGGGTGGGGGAGGAGGCGCCTGGACAGGAAGCGGCGGGACTGATGGCTGACTGGGTACGATGGTGTCCCAAAAAGTCACGACCACGACCAGGAACGCTGCCAGCATGAGACTGATCTGGACCAATCGCTTGCGCTGGGAGGGGGGCTGGTTGAGCAGCGTCTCCAGTTCGATGAGAGGTAAGTGTTCCCCGGCATCCTGATCTTCAGGAGGAGAAGGTGGATCGTTTGGGCGCTGGCTCATGTCAACCTGCCTTGCTACTCCACTGCTCTTTCGCCTTTAGCATAGCAAAACTCAGCACGCCGATGCAACCTCACGAGAGCAGACAGGGGAAGAAGCAAGAGACGGCAGCGCGCTCGAAATCAGGAAATATTGTGGGGGATAAACGCGCTGAGGATAGCATGCTTACTCGCGTGCCAGGCGCAGGTGCTGTGTTGCCGCGACGATCAGGCTGCTTACATCCGTCGTCACGCTGACCATGTGGAACCCCTGCCGTACCCGTTCAGCCGCAGCTTCCCCACTGCTGCTGAAGATACCCAGTGCTATCTGCTGTTTCTTCGCTTCTGCCTTGATGCGCTCCAGGGCTGCGAGAAAGGCGGGTTCAGCACCCTCGCTGCTGGGTGCAAGCCCAAGGTGGGCATGCAAGTCATTTGGCCCTACGAAGGCGACATCAATCCCCGACACGGCCAGAATCTCGTCCAGGTTCTGGAGTGCCTGGACGCTCTCGATCTGGACCGCCACCAGAATCTGGTCATTTGCTACTTGCCCATAACTGGCCCAGTCGGTGACGCCGAACCCATAGGGGCCAAAAACCCCACCTATGCTGCGTGTACCCAGCGGAGGATATTTGGACCACGCAACCGCGCGCTCAGCCTCTACTCTCGATTGCACCATCGGGACAATAACGCCCCACGCCCCTGCATCCAAGGCCCACTTGAACCACTCGACGGAGTTCGCAGGCAGGCGCACCAGGGGAGCAGCGATTCCAGCATCAGCGATACAGGCAATCATCTCCGCCATCAGCGCGGGATGCTGGGCGGTGTGTTCCGTATCCACAGCGAGCCAATCAAAGCCGAGACGTGCCATCACCCTGGCCGAAGCCACGCTGGGAAGCACCAGCCAGGCTCCCAGTGCAGGTTCGCCGCGCTGTAATTTTTCTTTCACATGATTTGTTCTCATCGCTGCCACCTCTTTCTAAGAACGCTTCTCTCTCTTCAGCGCGCTTCTTTATCAGGTTTGTTTTGCCTGGTGATCCCTTGAATCATCCAGCCCGCAATCGCTCGGTCAGCAGATGTTTCTGCACTTTGCCCAGGGCGTTGCGCGGCAGCGCCTCGACAAACGCTACGCGGCGCGGTTTCTTGTAACTGGCAAGCTGCTCACGACAAAAAGCGATGATGTCGTCGGCGCTGGGCGTAAGGCCATCCCTGGGTACGACCACTGCAACCACCTGCTCGCCCAGGTCGGGATCGGGCAGGCCCACCACGGCGGCTTCGGCAATTGCCGGATGCGCCGCCAGCACGTCTTCGACTTCGCGGGGGTAGACGTTGTAGCCGCCGCTGATGATCAATTCGCGGGCGCGCCCCGTAATGGTGTAATACCCATCCGCGCTGCGCCAGCCCAGGTCGCCCGTCTTGAACCAACCATCGGCGCTGAAGGCTTCGGCGGTGGCATCGGGCCGATTCCAATAGCCCGCAAAAACGTGTGGGCCGCGTACCTCGATCTCGCCGATCTCACCGGAGGGCAGCGGTTGGCGGGCGCGCACATCCACAACCCGCGCCTCCTGGCCGGGGAACGGCCCTCCTACCGTTCCAGGGCGTCGTTCCCCCTCGTAGGGGTTGGTAAGGTTCATGATCGTTTCGGTCATACCGTAGCGTTCCAGAATGCGTTGGCCGAAGACGCGCTCGAAGTCGGCGAAGAGGTGCGCGCTCAGCGGCGCGGAGCCAGAGACAAAGAGGCGCAGCCGATGCGAGGGCGCTCCTTGCCGTTCGGCTTCAGCCAGCAGACGAGCATACATCGTGGGGACGCCAAAAAAGAGAGTGATGCTGGGATCGCGGCTGAGCATGGCGAGGACATCAGCCGCATCAAATGCGCGCCGCAAGACGGCACTGGCCCCACTGAAGAGCGTCCCGTGCAGGCCAACCATCAGCCCATGCGCGTGAAACAGAGGCAGTACCAGGAGCAGCCGATCCTGGTCTGTCCAGCGCCACGCCGCCGTCAGCGCAGTGATATTTGCGATCAGGTTGCGATGGCTGAGGAGCGCGCCTTTCGCCCGCCCCGTGGTGCCTGACGTATAGCCAAGGACCGCCGGGGCATCGGGAGTTGGCAGGGCCAGCAGGCGGCGCGAAGCCGCGCGGCTCTGCGCGACGAAAGCCGCGAAGGCGATACGTTCCGGTGGGCTGTTGAGCGCCGGGGCGCTCAGATCATCTGCAATCACCAGCGTTGTCAACTGTGGCAGCGGCAAGGGCTGCACCGCATCGGCTCCTGCGGCGCTGGTCACACAGAGCCGCACGCCTGCATCGGTCAGGATGTGCTGTAATTCGACCCGGCGGTACTGCGGATTCACCAGCCCGACAATGCCTCCGGCGAGCTGCGCGCCAAGGTAGGCCACGACAAACGCGGGGCTATTCTCCAGGAACAAAGCAATTCGCTCCCCTGGCTGGAGACCCCAGGCGACCAGGGCGTGAGCGAAGTCTTCAACTTCCGCCGCCAACTGCCCATAACTGATTGCCTGCTCCTCGAAGAGGAGCGCCAGGCGTTCCGGCTGCTGCTGCGCGCGCGTGAACAGGGCTTCCACAATTGAGTTCATCGGGTATCCTCACTCTCCCTGCGTGACTGAACATATCCTACCACAGCAGGATTTCACTAATAATCAGGCACCCGTTGAGTCTTGGGGGACTGGTTTCCGCTGCCCAATCGGCCTTATATGTACTTTGAGAGAAAAATAATGCCCGTTACGTAGTTACCAGAGAGACTCTCTTCGCATATGTTGCGGCATGTACCTGGATGAGTCCGGCATTTCTCTTTTTTCCGTTGAGAGCATTTCTTCCGGCAAATAGCTCCCTGTGCCGGGCGCAAGGAGGTAAGGCGATGTTCTTTGTACGTTATTCCAGAGTATTTCCAGGTTTCTTCCTTGTTTGCTTTCTTTCTATGCTGTCGGCCTGCGCTTCCACTCCCACGTCAACGCCCCTTGTACGCACAACTCCCACTGAATCTGTTCCTATGCGCACTGATTCGCTTCTCGTCTATAAGGGACACATGGGCAATGTGCTTGGAATTGCCTGGTCACCGGATGGCAAGCGGCTGGTTTCGTGTAGTGATGATGGAACTGTGCAGGAGTGGGATGCGGTGAGTGGGCGCAAGAACTGGAGCTTTACATTTTCTGGCCGTCCTCTCAACCATGTGCTGGCAATCGCTTGGTCGCCCGATGGCCGACGCATCGCCGCTGGCGCCTATGTTGGTCAGGTACTGATCCTGGATGCGGCGAATGGGCACCAGGTGGCAAACTACGCGGGCGATGGGACCGATGTTTGGGGAGTTGCCTGGTCGCCTGATAGTAAACGGCTTGCCTCTGGCAATAGCATTGGGACGGTCCAGGTTTGGGATACGCTTACCGGAAAACTGCTTGTGACCTATCGGGGACACAGCGAGGCTGTGGGCCACGTGGCGTGGTCGCCCGATGGTCGGCGCATCGCTTCGGCCAGCTATGATGGCGTTGTGCAGGTCTGGGATGCAGCAACTGGCATGCGCCTGATGACCTATAACCAGTCAAAGGGGACGCCAGTCTGGCAGGTAGCCTGGTCGCCCGATGGTCGGCACATCGTTTCGGGGACGGGGGCTTCGGGAGCTCATTACCCGATTCACTCGGACAATGAAGCGGATGTGTGGGATGCTACGACGGGCCAGCTTCTGTTGAGGTATCAGGGGCATGGTAGCGCCAATGAGGTGTATGCCCTGGCCTGGTCCCCCGACGGCAAGTATATTGCTTCGGGCGGAGACGAGCAGGTAATACGGGTCTGGGATGTCACGACGGGAGACACCTCCTTGCTGTATCGAGGGCATACGGATAGAATCTGGCAACTCGCCTGGTCACCGGATGGGAAGAAAATTGCTTCCTCCAGCGGGGATGGGACCGTGCGCATCTGGTCTTACATCCCGTGAACTGTGTCAAACACCTCCTTGACAGTGCGCCTTGCTCCAGCTAGAATCCCATTATCTCAGACTCTATGATAGTGGAAAAGGCAAGGAGTAGGCGATGCGTGAACTCAAGAAAGGCTCACTGGGGCTGCTGCTGCTGCATCTGTTGCAGGCCAGGCCCAGCTATGGCTATGAGTTGTGCGAGCGGCTGCGGGACCAGAGCGGCGGTACGCTCAGCTTTGAAGATGGGGCAATCTACCCGCTGCTGCATGAGTTCGAGCGGCAGGGATTGGTTGAGGCTTCCTGGGAGGAGGCTGGCGCGCCGGGGCTGGCCTTGCCCACTGAGGCGGCGCGTCGTGGCCCGCGCCGCCGCTACTACCGAATGACCCCACGCGGGCAGGAGGCGCTCCAGGCCGCGCTGAGTGAATGGCATCTGTTTGCCCGCGCCGTGGCCCGCGTGCTGGGCGAAGCCCCTGGCGTACAGTCGGCCCGGATTCCGAGTCGGCTTATCACGGATGAGGCCGCCGCATCCGGCGGTAGGAGGTAGCAGTGATGCAATATCCGATTGATCGCTATGTGATCGCGCTTGTCCGGCGCTTGCCCCTGGACGCCGCTGAGACGGCAGCCATTGTGGAGGAAGTGCGGGCGCATCTGGAGGAAGCCGCCGCGCACGCGCTGGAGGGCGGCATGGACCGCCAGGCAGCGGAGCAGCAGGCAGTGGCCGCCTTTGGCAAACCTGGCGCGCTCGCCCGGCGGTTGGCTTCCGCCCATCCAGCGCGCTGGGATGTCCGGCGCATCGTGGGCGCTGGATTCCTTGGCGGGCTGGTGGTCTGGGCGCTCTGGACGGCCACGGCGTACCCACTGGTGGTCAATAATGCCTTGAATCAACTGGCCTACAACTCAGTCTGGCCCGATAAAACTAGCCTGCCACTGCACCTGCTCATCCTCTCCACCCCGCTCAGCCTTGTGAGTGTTGGTGAACTTTCCGGCCAGCACTGGCTTCTGCCTGTGCTGCTGCTCTACCTCATACTGCCCTATGCCTGGGGTCTGCGGGCGAAACGCTGGCTCCTGCCGGGGCTGGCCTATGGCCTGGGCGCGGCGCTGCTGAATCCCTTGACCTATGGCCTGCTCTTCGTCCTGTCTACTCCAACAGACTCGTCGCTGCTCAATATGAGCATGCTCGCGCTGGTGGTCTTGCCGCTGGCTGTGCTGGCGTCGGGCCTGGGCTATGCCTGGCGTGTCTCCTCTCCTGGGCTGATTACGCGCTGTGGCGCAGTCGTTCTCTCCCGCCTGCCTGGCCAGCGTGTACTTGCCATCAATACCCAGCAGATGGCGCTTCAGCCACGCTCTGCCCTGGCCTCGCTTTCCCGACGCCGCCTCTCGTTGAAATGGGTCATCTTCAGCCTCATCATAGTGGCTATCCTGGCCGTAGAAATCGTTTCGTTTGCGCGCATCTGGAATGCAGCGCATCAGCCCGCGCTCACTCCGTCTCAGCAGCTTGCCCAGGCGCAAGCGCGCACCCCTTTTCCTATCCACCAGCCTGCATTCCTGCCAGTCGGCGCGCATCTGACGCAGGTCTTCTTTGATCACTGTTCGATGTGCGGGAACGAAGCGTCATCTACGGTCCAGCTTATCTATACGCTTGCTGCTCCTAGCGCAACAGTGGAGCTAGAAGAATCAAACGCCCGGATCAATCCGCCTCAAGGAAGCTATCAGGACAGCGCCAGGCATCAGCATCCGCTTGAGGTGAATACTTCGACGATTTCGCTGGGCGATGTGAGCGCAGCGGTCATGATCTCCAAGGGATTCTGGTCCGATGGCTCACCATTCTATCGGTATGACATTCTCTGGACGCGCGGAAGCGTCTCCTATCTGCTCTCGGAGATGGGCCTATCTGCAAGCCTGGGCGATCTAGAGCGCATCGCAGCCAGCATCTAGAAGCCTCAACGCTCATCCGAAGACCCCAACCCAAAAAGGGTTGGGGTTTCTGTTATAGTATGCTCATGAGTTAAGAATGTCTCCAAGGAGGTTGTGGATGGCCCAGGTACGACAGGTGTTAGCCCGGCTGGCTAAGCGGAGCCTGGTTCCCCCCTGTGTCACCCTGGCTTACTGGCGTCTGGGCCAGAGTTGGCGCTGGCTGGTGGTAACGGGGCTGGGGATCATGGCGGCAATCGTCATCGCCTGCACAGTGCCGCTCCTCTCACAGGTGGCTCTGACCGCCGGGGTACGCGCGGTCCTCACTGCCAGCCCGCAAGACCCGGAAATCGAGTTGCAGGCCGGTGCAAAGGCGCTGTCCAACCAGATCGCCGCCGATGGGCTGAAACAACTCAGGAGCTTTACCCAGGCCAACCTCGGCCCCTATCTCAGCAACTATTCACAGTTTGTGCTGCAAACGTCCAGCATCAACCTTGCCACGCCTGGCCTGCAAAACGATACAATGTTTCTGACAGGCGTTTCAATAGATCAGGCCAGTTCTCATCTGCGTCTGCTTCAGGGAAGATTACCGCGCTCATCCGGCCCCGACCTGGAGGTTGTTCTCACTCAACGGAGCGCGACCAGTCTGCAAGTATCGCCCGGCTCCATTATTCCCTTGCAATTTCCCTTCTACGCCGAACAGACTCCTGTAGAGCATCCACAGCACTATATCGCGCTGCAACTGCCCCTGCATGTGGTTGGCGTTATTGCTCTTGATGGGAGCGATCCGTTCTGGCACGCGCAGGATTTCGAGCCGGCGCGCGCTGGCTTTGCGAGCAGCTACAGAGCGATCATGTCCAGCGCCGCCTTTCTGGCGACGGTTACACAGCTTGCTCAGGCGCATGGGGGGACGATGGCCGAGTTCGATGCTCCCCCGACCATGCTCCTGTACTTCTTTCTGGATGCCTCGCGGGTGACGATTAGCAACCTGGACAACCTGATCGCTCGTCTGAACAGCGCGCAGATTCATCTTGGAGGGGACGCGATCCAGACACCTGCGCTCCAGCATCCCCAGCTTATCGGCCCGACCATGAATATCTATGGCGCTCATGGCTCGTTGGAACGCTTTCGTGACCGCATCCCCGTGATTCTCATTCCTCTCTTTATCCTGGCGATTCAGGTGTTAGGGCTGATCCTCTTTTTTGTCAACATGATGGTGAGTATCTCTGTTGATCGCCAGGCTGAAGTCACGGCTTTGATACGCAGCCGGGGAGCCAGTCGCCGCCAGGTTTTTAGCGCGTTTGCTCTGCAAATGCTGACGCTTTTACTGCTTGCCCTGGCTGCTGGACCTGCGTTTGCTTTGCTGATCGTTCGGTTGCTGGTGAGCCGAATGTTTTCTTCCTCAGATCAGAGCGCCCTTCAGAGTGTCTCTACCGATCCATTACAGGCTGCGCTTGGGCTGCGCTGGTATGTCACAGCGGTGGTGGTCGCGGCGATGATCATCATCGCCCTCTCGATCTGGGGTTCGACCCGGCAAACACTGCTGGGATTCCGGCAAGAGACGGCTCGCTCGAAACATCGCCCGCTCTGGCAGCGTCTAAGGTTGGATATGGTGGCCGCCAGTATTGCTTTTGGCGGCTACAGCGCCTCGTTCATTATTACCCGCTCTGGCGCGCTCGATGCGCGCGCCAGTCAGGTGATCTTCCTGCCGGTATCGCTGGTGACGCCAATCTTCTTACTGATCGCTGCCGTATTGCTCTTTGCGCGGCTCTTCCCCTGGCTGCTGCGGTTTTTTGCCTGGCAGACGACCCGCCGTCGCGCCGCGCCCCCTGCGCTGGCGTTAGCGCAGATGTCGCGCGCGCCGCACCAATCCATTCGTATGCTGCTCGCGCTGGCGCTTTCGGTTTCCTTTGCTATCTTTACCCTTGTCTACAGCGCCTCGGAAGCCCAGCAAATGAACAATGTGGCGGCGCAACAGGTCGGCGCAGACTTCAGCGGCCCTATCCCTATACCGTTTGGAAGCCATCCAGAGGCGAACGTGGTTGAGAACACCTATCGCGCTATTCCTGGCGTCACCTCTGCCACGATTGGCAATGCCACCGATGGAACTGTCCAGGAGAGCGGGCAGGCGACCTCGCTCCAGATTCGGGCTGTTGACACCAACACCTTTGCGCAGACGGCCATCTGGACCGATCAGGACTCCAGCCAGCCGCTCCCCACCCTGCTGGCGCGCATCGCTGTCTCGGAACAGGGTACGGGCGATACGCTCGTTGTACCCGCGCTTGTTGATGCTGTCGCCTGGAACGCGCTCCAGTTGACCCCTGGCGCCAGGTTCACCTTAAATATCACCGGCAGCCCGGTCAGTATGACTTTTCAAGCCATCACTGAGGTACAGCACATCCCCACCATCAACGATAGCCTGCAAACCGCCGGGGGCCAGGACTATCTCACGCCTGGAGGGATTCTGGTCGATCTGCATCTCTATACGCAGACCTTTGAGCAGCTCAGCCAGCGGGATAACCAGAGCGACAGCGCCCACCTACCCCCCTCCATCAATTATATCTGGCTGCGCACCAGTGATACGACTTCGGCCCTGGCAGCAGTGCGCGAGGCGCTGACGCACAGCCCACTCTCGCTGGAAATGGTCTACGACCGACGAGCTATGCTTGCTCAGATGCAGCGAGACCCGCTCTTTCTCGCGCTGCGTGGTGTGCTCATCCTGGGCGCTGGAGCCACTCTGCTGCTGGCGTTTGTGGTCAGCCTGTTATTTTCTTCGTTCTACGCGCGCCGCCACCTGTTCAGTTTTGCTGTGCTGCGGGCGCTGGGCAGCACCCCTCGCCAGATTGCCAGTATGCTTTCCTGGGAGCAAGGTATCGTCTATACTGTCGCGCTGGCGCTTGGAGCCGTCTGTGGTGTACTTCTGGTGGTGACAGTCATACCGGCGCTAGTCTTTACTAATCCAACGATGCCCGGCGCCGCGATCAGCAGCACAGAATATTACGTGATTCAGCATGTGCTGCCTGTGCAGATTGTGCTGCCGCTGACGCTGGGTCTTGTCATGGTCGTTTTTGCCATCATCGCTCTCCTGACCGTGATGCTCACGACCCGCATGGCGACAAAACCGTCACTCATTCGGACCCTCCGGCTGAACGAGGATTAAGATTTCAGGTACAGGAGAAGATGAGATCATGGAACAGGAAAAACCACTGCGGGTGGTATTTCAAGGCGACAGCGTTACAGACTGTGGGCGCAGCCGCCGTGATGATACGGACCTGGGCAGCGGGTACGTGATGATGGCCGCCTCCTATTTTGCTGCCCGGTATCCTGAAAAGCAGACTGAGTTCTTCAATCGTGGGATCAGTGGTGATCGGGTTCGTGACCTGCGCGCCCGTTGGGAGAAAGATTGTCTGTCGCTGCATCCAGATTGGGTGTCCATTCTGATCGGGATCAACGATACCTGGCGCCGCTATGACCAGAACGATCCTACCCCGGTGGGTGCTTTTGTGGCTGCGTATCGGGAGATTCTGGAAGCCACGACTGCCCAGGACGCACGAATCATCATCTGTGAGCCGTTTCTTTTGCCAGTATCCAGGGACCAGATGACCTGGCGCGAGGATATTGACCTGAAAATTGTGGCAATACGCCAACTTGCCCAGGAGTACCGGGCGCGGTTCATCCCATTAGACGGTTTATTCGCGCAGGTGGCGACGCAGCGCAAGCCGGACTTCTGGACCCCTGATGGTGTTCATCCATCACCTGCGGGGCATGCTTTGATTGCGCGCGCGTGGCTCAAGATGTTCACCGCAATCATCTGAGCGGTGTGACACTTCCGGCTCAGATTCGATACAGAAAGATGAAAGCGCGCTTTTGTCGAACTGTTGTATGTGTAAAGGGCCAGGATGCAACGACCAGCAAGTCCTGTACAAGTGGAAGACCCACCCATCGCTTCCCTGTATGATCGCTATGCCGTCTCGATCTTTGCCTATGTGCGCGGACGCCTGGCATCACGAGAGGATGCCGAGGATATGCTGCTTGAGGTTTTTGTTGCGGCGCTGGAGCATGAGCAGCTTGCCTCGGTCCCTGAAGCAGAGCGGTTGGCCTGGCTGCGCCGGGTAGCCTATTACAAGCTTGTGGATCATTATCGGTACAAGAAACGCTGGTCCCGCGTTGCTCTGGATGATGTCGCCGACACGCTTGAAGAGGATGAAGCTCTGGCGCCAGAGCAGGTAGTGCTGCGCCAGGAAGAACAGAGCCATGTGCGCGCCGCTCTCCAACGGCTGCCCAGGCTTCAGCAAGAGGTGCTGCGGCTGCGCTTTTCCGTAGGATTGTGCGCGCCTGAGATCGCTGCGCTCCTGGGTAAGCGCGAGGGAGCGGTGCGAATGATGCTCTCGCGTGCGCTCAGGCTCTTACGAACCCTCTACGAAGAGCAGGAAGGAGGAAAGCCTCATGGCGCTCGACGAACTCCCATTCCCTCCTGAAACAGTGGATGAACAAATTGACCAACTGACTCAGGCGCTCCCTGCCAGCCTGCCAGGCGAAGCGCATACGCCAGAGCGGCGGGTGATTGCTGCGCTCCAGGATATGTATACACCTGAGCAACAGGCTGATGCCGAGTCATTGGCCTCTGTTAGAAAGCGCCTGTTGAAGAGAGGCGCTGCTTTCCTGTCTGTCAATCAGAGGGCGATCCCGGCTGTGGAAAGGCGCTCACGCAACGATTGGCGACACCGTATGAATCGCTTTTTCTCCGCCTCTGAGGGTCATTCGCGCCAACGGGCAGGAACCATTGCTGCCACGATGCTGCTCGCGGTACTGTTGGGTAGTCTGGTTGCCGGATTAGTCCTGGTTCGGCGTCCTACAACAACGAGTCACGGCTTTGCTGCTACTGCTACTCCTACTGCCACCACAAGCGCCGCGCCTACCCCGACATCGCCTATTGAGTCAGTGAACCTGTTGTTCGATACGTTCCAGATGATTGATGCTACCACCGGCTGGGCGCTGTCTCTACCATTTGATGGAAATTTCTCCGCGTCTAAAGTGCTGCGTACTACCGATGGTGGTCTCCATTGGAACGACGTGACTCCCGGCTTTCCGGCGGCCCAGGCTCACCTGAGCGGTTCGTCTTCCCGTCCGCTCTCTAGCGGAGGAAATACGGTCCTTACGCATTTCCTAACCGATTCTACAGCATGGGTGTTGAGCCTGCCACAGACGCTCTTCGGGACAACGGATGGCGGCCAGACCTGGCAAAAGGCGCATGCCCCGGCAGTGGTGTTGGAGTACAGCTTTATCAATGCGATGGATGGATGGGTGCTTGGGAAGGACGGCGGCATCTATCGGACTCTCAATGGCGGTCAGACCTGGACAAAGTTGCAGACTATGAGTTTCTCCGGCCAGAACAAATCGGGCCTTTTGCCATACAATGACGTTCTCACAGGATTGGTCTTCCTCAACGCGCAAGATGGCTGGGTAACAGGGCTTGAAATACAGACGATTGTTCCCTGGGTCTATGTGACGCATGATGGCGGCAAGACCTGGCGGCGCCAATCGCTCGCTCTGCCGCGCGGAACGATTGATCTGCCGCTGCTGGTGTCTCCCCCAACGTTTGTGAACGCCCAGGATGGGTTTCTGTGGGCCAATATAAACGTTATCCCCCAGTTCTCGCAGGAACGGGCAGGAACGCCTCAGAGCGGGGGTGGTGGGCTGGAATTATATCTCACCCATGATGGCGGGGCTAACTGGCAGGATAGGTCTATGCTTCCTGGCGGCAGTGCGACCATCTCCTTCAGCGATGCCAGTCATGGGTGGGCGGCTGCATCCGGGGGGAGCCAGGCTGATACGCTCTGGGTCACAAGCAATGGCGGGCAACGCTGGAACCAGATTCGTATCAATCAGCGTTTTTCCACCCTTCAACAACTCGATTTTGTTTCGGAGACAACAGGTTGGGCTATCAACTGGGTGAACACCGATCAGCCTCAACAACTCTACAGAACGAATGACGGCGGTCATACGTGGACTGAGATCAGGTATAGCATTGTGCCGAAAGCTCATTAGAGGCCCGCGCCCGTCTTGACCCGGTGGGACTCATCTGCTATCTTGGGTTCACTATTCACCAAAGGAGGACTGAGCAGATGAGTCTGGATCATCTGAAGCAGCGCCTGGCGCAAGAACTCGCCACGTTGAAACAGGATGGACGCTATTACCGCCCTGAACCGCTGTCAGGGTCTCAGGGTCCACGCATCACCATTCAAGGCCAGTCCTACATCAATCTGGCTTCCAATAACTACCTGGGGTTTGCGCAGGATCGGCAGGTGATAGAAGCCGCTCGGAATGCTCTCGATCAATATGGCTTTGGGCTTGGCGGAGGGCGCCTGCTCTATGCGATGAAGGTTCATCAGGAGCTTGAAGAGCGTCTGGCGGCGTTTAAGCACCGCGAGGCCGCGCTGGTCTGCCAGACTGGCTATGATACCAACCTCACCGCGCTCTGGACGCTGACCGGGGAAGGGGATGTGATTATCAGCGATAGCGCGAACCACGCGAGCATTGTAGATAGCATTCGCCTCTCGCGCGCTGAGCGCCGCATTTATCCACACAACGATCTGGACGCGCTGGAAGCCCATTTGCGTGCCAGTCAGGGCGCGCGGGCCGTCTTCATCGTGACTGATGGGGTTTTCAGTATGGATGGCGATCTGGCTCCACTTCCCGAACTGGTGAATCTGGCTGAGCGTTACCGGGCGCTTGTCTATGTAGATGACGCCCACGGGGATGGCGTCCTGGGGAAGACCGGCTCCGGCATTGCCGAACACTTTGGAGTGCAGGGGCGGGTTGCTATTGAAATGGGTACGCTTTCCAAGGCGCTTGGAGGCGTTGGCGGTTTCATCGCGGCAGACCGGGAATTGATTGATTACCTCTTTCAGCGAAGCCGCCCCTTCATGTTCAGTACAGGCCACCTGCCGCCTATGGTTGCCGCCGGATTGCTTGCCGCCCTGGACCTGCTCGCGGCACAGCCCCAACGCCTGGACCGGCTTTGGGAAAATACCCGCTTCTTCCGCAGCGGCCTCCAGCAGTTGGGATTTGATACCGGCGCCAGTGTGACGCCTATTGTTCCCATCATGCTGGGAGATGAGGGGAGCGCCACCGCGATGAGCCGGGAGATTCGCGCCGTGGGTGTGTATGCTCAAGGGTTCACCTATCCGGTGGTGCCGCAGGGCAAAGCTCGCATCCGCTGTATTGTCTCAGCGGCGCATACCCAGGAGGATTTAGCCACGGCGCTTGATCTCTTCAGGACGGTTGGGAAAAAGCTGCGGCTCATTTGAGCCGCAGCGATCACTCCAGAACAGCCGCAGTCACCGAGTAAATAGGCGGCAGGAAGTCGGCAAGAAGCTCCCAGGTGTCTCCGCCGTTGGGGCTGGCAAAAAGCTGGCCGGTGTTGGTGCCTACATAGACCCCGCAAGGGTTGAGACTGTCGGTACACATCCCATGCCGTAACACGCCCAGCTTGACCTGGCTCCCTGTCGGTAAGCCCTTCGACAGTGGCTCCCAGTGTTCCCCGCTGTTCGTGGTGCGATAGACGGTAAACTGGTTGCCAAAGTTATAGCGTCCACGACCATCCTCGACAATGACAAAGACTGTCTCAGGATGGTGGGTATCCAGGGCGATAGGGAAGCCAAAATCCGAGGGGAGATTCTGCTGGATGTCGATCCAATCTTCGCCCCCATTCGTACTTTTGTAGACGCCGCAATGGTTCTGCTGGTAGAGAATATCGGGCCTGGTGGGGTGCTGGACCAGCCGATGGATGCACTGGCCGAATTCAGGATAGCGATCAGGCAAAAAATCGGCGCGGGTATTCTTGTTGGCAAAAACCCAGTTCTGGCCGCCATCATCGCTTCGCAGACATCCCACTGCTGAGATACCTACCCACATACGTGAAGGTTTGGAAGGATCGGCAATGATGGTGTGTAAGCAAAGCCCGCCAGCACCGGGTTCCCAGCGCGCCCGTGTCGGATGGGTCAGCAGAGCGTTGTTGGGTTCCCAGGTCTCGCCTCGATCCCTGCTCACCCACAGGCTCGCAGGATCGACACCAGCATAGACGGTGTGAGGCTCGTTGGCTCTGCCTGGTTCGATCACCCAGATATTCTTCAGAGCAAGATCACCTTCCTGGGGAAATTGAATCCCCTGCTTTGGCTCCTGCCAGGTTTGCCCCCAATCATCGCTGTAGCGGATAAAGTTGCCAAAGAAATCGCCATTATCGGCAGCGAACAACCGACGGCCAGCGCGCTGATCAAGGATGGCGTGGAAGATTCGGTGCCCTTCCAGGGAGGTAGGGTGAACGTCCCACTTCACTCTGTCAGCAGAGGTGGCGAGAAAGAGACCGCGCTTGGTGCCAAGCGCCAGAACAACGGTTCCCGGTGAATACGGATGTTGATCGGCCATAGGTATCCCCCTTATCTTAGCATGAGGAGAAGCAGCAGAAGACATTTCTTACCCGCCCGCAACCGACGGGAAGATAAATAGCTGCCCTCCAGGAGCAACAGGAGTATCCAGCCCCTGCAAGTATCGGATGTTTTCGCGGTGCAGGAAGATATTCACAAAAGGACGAAGTTCGCCTGACTCGTAACACAGTTGGAAGCGCAGACCAGGATAGGTTTGCTCCAGGGAGTCAATGACTTCACGTACTGTGCTGCCGTTGACCGTGAGAACCGGCTGATCTCCAACTTTCACGCGCAGCGCGCCGGGCAGGAAAACCGTAACAGACGGCATTAGCGACCTCCTTCTGCGAGAGGCTACCCCGCAAACTAGAACAAGTATACTAGAAAAAGCAGCAGTTGGCAATACGTGCGCAAGCCATTTTTTTGTTCCCTTGACGTGTCTTCCTGGCTCATGCAAAATAGAGCAGAGTCCTGCTCCCTGACGAGAAGGGAGAATCACCAGGCTAAGAGCGCCTGACACAACCTCCGCACGAGCAGGGGCGGGGTTGTAGCGCCGTCCTTCCAGGCGGCAGGGGTGGGGCCAACCGTCGGTTGTGTGAGGCATTCTAAGGAGTATTCAACCATGACCAGCTATGTATTTGACCCCCAGGTTATCCACGAGATGAGCCGTAAACATCTTGGGCGGCCTCTTGAGCAGATGTTTGCCAGCATTACTGCGGAACTGTCGGAGTGCTACCCTGGCATGATAGATGATTCCAAGCCCTGGATTTTCAACAACGCTGGAGGGGTGATGCTCCAGATGAAGCTGCTGCATGCCTCAACCAAAGAGTACGTGATGATCTGGGGGACGCCCATCGGTAGCGAAGGGCATACCGGGCGTCATCTGGTCGAGTTTTACGATACAGTGCTTGATGGGGAAGCCTGGTACTATCAAGAGGGGCAGTTTCAGCGCGATGTCTATACACCTGGGGACCATATCTTTATAGGCAAGGGGCAGAGCGCCGGTATGCACTATCCCGATCATGTGTGGATGATAGAGTATGCGCGCGGCGCGCTGCCATCGCTGCTGCCCTTTGGCCTGGCCGATGGTTTGATTAGCACGATGGATTTCAAGACGGTGGCACAGACGGTGGTGATCTACTTCTCGCTTCTCATGCAGCAGCTTCCAAAAAGCCAGAAGATAGCCCTGGGCGCGCTGGCCGGAGCAACGCTGCTGTGGGGGCTGAGGGGAACAGGAGGCCGCCGCAAGAAGAGAGCGCAAGGGTGAGCAGATGCCAGGCTCAGGCGCGGTAAAAAGGTGACATACGCAGGATATACCAGCGCGCAAGCGGGCGCACCAGTGCTGCAAGCTGCCGTTTGTAGCCGACGATGCGCGTCAGTTCTTGCATGATGTCCTCAAAAGAGGAGCGCTGATAGTTGAGCAGATGCTGGCTTTCCTCGGTATCCAGCCAGTCGGTACAATATTGCTCAGTCCCGAAGGCGCGCTCCGGCAGCATACCAATGCCCATCATATCCAGCATGCGCCCCAGGTAGTCCCGGTAGCGAATCTGGCAGGTGGGGCCGCCGCCGATGAGCAGTATTCTGCCCCAAACCTCGTCGGAGCGCATCGCATTGGCAACCGCCAGCCCCGCATCGCGGGTATGTATGACCTCGAAACGTGTGGCGAGTGGGATGCTGAACATGATGGGATGTGGGCTGCGCAGGCCCAATGGAGGAATATCTGCGAAACGGAAAATCGCCCATTGCAACCCGGAGGTTTTGACCATCTCTTCACAAGCGATTTTATGGGAGGAGTAGTGGTCGCTGGCTTGAACCGGATCAGTCACTTTACGGGGCGGCGCTTGGTCCTGGGTATGGCCGAAGACATCGAAGCTGGAAGCGAACAAAAACCTGGGCGGCCTGGATAAACTGCGGGCGGCATCAAGCAGGCTCCGCGTCCCGTCTACGTTGATCGCGCGAGCCAGATCGGGCTGATCTTCGCTCTGCGGTGGCAGCATATAGGCCAGGTGAATGATGGCCTCTTGATTCTGTACAACTTGTGTGAGGTCTGCCGGTTGGCGCATATCGCCTTGAATGAGTTCGATTTTGCCTGCAAAGCGTCTGGCAGTGCGCTGATGGGCTTTGCGCCTGGATACAAAGCAGCGCACCTGATGCCCCTGCTGTAATAGTTCTTCCAGGGTACTCATGCCGAGGTTGCCGAACGCGCCGGTGAGCAAAATGTTCATCAGTACTGCGGCATAACTGCCCGCGCGCCTTCAGGTGGCGAGAAGAAACTCCGCACCTCCTGGCTCCAAAAATTGCGCCCCCACTCCTCAGTGTGTGGCGCACAGCAGTAGCATAGCTCAGATATACTAGGGTTGCAAGTGTTGGCATTTCCAACACGAGCAGGGCACACTGGCTGCATCAGCCAGAGAATAGTTCTTGAGGAGGGGTGTGTATGGCTCAATTGTCAGAGAAGCCTACTCTGAGCGATCTCCAGCACTACGTTGCTGAGGTTTGCAAGGAGCGAGGCTGGACGAAAGATACTCCTGCTGAAAAGTTTGTCCTTTTTATCGAAGAGGTTGGCGAACTTGCCAAGGCGCTGCGCAAGACGGCTGGGTTGTATGCAGAGCCTGCAAAACCTGGGAAGATGTCGTTGGAAGAAGAATTTGCTGACGTGCTCAGCTATCTGCTAGATCTGGCAAACTGCTATCACGTTGACCTCGAAGCAGCGTTCCGCGCCAAAGAACAACACAATCAGTCCAGAATCTGGGAATGAGGCTCAGGTTCTCACCCCGGCTGAGCATTGACTCCTGGCGACTAGAAGTCCGGGGGGCCTGGAGCTAACGGTTGATCGCCGCTACAGGCCTCCGGGTGCGCTATTCAGGCAGGGTTCTGGTTCAGGGCTGCTCATCCCTGCGTCTGGAACTGCCCCTGCCCTGGCGTCTGAGATTGCTCTTGTCCTGGCATGTGAGGTTGCCCCTGGCTCTGCCAGGGCGTCTGGAACTGCCCTTGCGCGGGCGCCTGCGGCTGCCCGCTTTCCAGGCGCTGTGCTGCCCCTGCCGAGCGCAGAGGAATCTGGTGCGTGCGCGCTGCCTCGCTCTTGGGCAGGCTCAGCGTCAGGATGCCATGCTCATAGGTGGCTTCCGCGCCCTCAGTCTTGACCTCGCTCGGCAGCGTAAACGTGCGGTAGAACTGCCCGATCCTCCGCTCCCGCACGAGATAGTTCCCGCGCTCGGTCTCCTGCTCTTGCCCCACCTGCCCGCTGATCGTCACCTGATTGCCGCGCGCCTCGATATGTACGTCTTCTGGCTTGACGCCTGGCAGCGATGCCTGGACGATAAAGGTATCGCCCTTCTCCTCAATATCGAGCGCAGGCGTCCCCAGCAGGTGCGTCCCACGGACGGAGGGCTTGCCTGTTTCTGGTGTCACGCTTCCCAGGCGGGCGCTGGGAAGCAGCACGCTCTCCTCCATAAGACGGTTCATGGCCTCGCGCAGACTCATCATCTCTTGCAAGGGATCCCATCGAGTAATATCAAGCATTTTCCAATCCTTTCCGTGTTGCTCTGTTCATCTCGGTTTGCGATCTGCATTTCTACTCTTAATTTGCCTGGTGTAAGAAGACGCTGCCCTGAAAGAAGCAGGGTATTCAGGTGAGAACCATTTCTCTGATAGAGGGTTCAGCATTGAGTCGGTTGGTGACGATGACCTCTTGAGGACGTATGACTAGCAGTGGGAGTTTGGTGGCAGACAGCACACGCTCGGTGACACTGCCCATTACCCAGCGATGTAAGCCCCCACGCCCATGTGTTGCCATAGCTATCAGATCAAAGCTGCCCATATCCTCTGTGCTGGTGGCTGTTGGGACGCGCTGCGCCAGATTGACCAGTGCTCCGGCGACATCTTGATCAACCAGAGCCGACCAGGTGGTCTCGACCTGAAGCTGAGCGAGCGGTCCCCTCTGCAAGTATTCTGCGGTGCGGCTCAGATAGTCTTGTGCCTCAAGCAAGGCGGCTTCTCTGGCTCTAGCTTCAGGAGATGGTTTCGGGGCCGCTTCAGATTCAACTGGTGGGGACTTTACCACGCGCACAAGATGCACTATCCGTTGCCCCTGGGGGGCCAGCAGACTCACCAGTGTTGCTGCCGACCCTAACGCTGCCTCGGCTAGCCAGGAGCCATCGAGGGGGACAAGGGCGCGCAGCGGGCGCTGGTCATCTGTTGTCGGCGCAGGCCCTTGCTGATGTAACACCAGAACAGGTACAGGAGCCTGATGGACTATGCGCTGCGCTGCGCTCCCCAGCACCCAACGCAGCAGGCCCGTCCGGCCATGACTACAGAGGACAATGACATCAGCCTGGCCGGACTGAACAACATTCAAGATCATCTCTGCCGGATACCCGACGAGTACCACTGTTTCGCACTTTATCCCTGCCAACTCAGGTCGTTGGGTTACTCCGGCGAGATAGGCGGTTGCCCTATCCAGGTTTTCTGGGAGGATCTGTGTTTCCATCTCCAACGCGGGCGACAGAAAGGTTGCCGACTGAAAAGACGGCTGTACTACCCGCACCAGGATCAGGGCGCCATTCAGGGAGCGAGCCAGACGCGCAGCCACAAGCAGCGCACGCTCAGCCGGCGCCGAGCCATCAAGCGGCACGAGAATCCGGTGAAACATGCTTTTGCTCCTTTGCGCCTCATCGCTATTCGCCAGAGAGACTATCGCTGCCCGATATTTGCAGGCTGCATATTTTGTGCCGGTGCGGCTGGGTGGGCAGGCTTGGCTTCGGGGGCGCGGTTACGAGGTCTTGCCTGCTATTGAGGATTATGCAGCGGGTGATAGCTGGAATTTCTACCGAGACAAGCTTCAGGAGCTGTTGCGGCGTGCGCGCAATCACGAGTTTCAGCTAGTATAGGCGCCGCTAGAGGCTGTACGAGAGGGCTTCCAGCCTGGGTTCAAGCAACACGGCGATAATGGAAGGCTGGCTCTGCCTGCTCGTGCGCCAAGCGTTTCAACATCACCCGGAGCATGCTCAAGTACACCCACACCTCACTCGTGGCTGGCAAGTATTCATAGTCCTTCGAGAGCCGCCGATTCCGCCCGATCCAGGAATGTGCTCGTTCCACCACCCACCGCCGCGCTTTGAAGCCAGCTTCCTTCTTAAGTGCCCTGGTTTCTTCTCCCCGCGTGTGAATGTGGGCAGTAAAGCCAAACTCGCGCAGGATGTCGCGCACCCCGTCATAGTCATAACCCTTGTCGAGACACATCCCCTGCGTCTGTTCCTCGCTCGGCTCCTGGCGCTCGATGATGATGCTCTGCGCTGAATGTGGCAAGCCGTTTCAATCTCCAGCGGAGATTCAGCCAGCTTCTAACCCTCGGCGTCTATTTTACCCGGCGCTTTCTGATGGTTTCAATCTCCAGCGGAGATTCAGCCAGCTTCTAACGTGGCGCAGATGCAAGAGATGGAGACCCTGATCGACCGGAGTTTCAATCTCCAGCGGAGATTCAGCCAGCTTCTAACCCTGAACTCCCCCCATGGCCTGATACCGCTCTCAGACAAGTTTCAATCTCCAGCGGAGATTCAGCCAGCTTCTAACTTGACGCTTTGCCACACATGCAGTAAGCCTTGCCCGGTTTCAATCTCCAGCGGAGATTCAGCCAGCTTCTAACGGTGATCGTCAATACATGACGTGGGCATGTCTGGAAGTTTCAATCTCCAGCGGAGATTCAGCCAGCTTCTAACCTGCCTCGCCCACTTCTGGCGCCTTTGGATATTCGTTTCAATCTCCAGCGGAGATTCAGCCAGCTTCTAACGTTATAATGCTGCCATCCGAGCGTCTGCGCTAGGGTTTCAATCTCCAGCGGAGATTCAGCCAGCTTCTAACGTAAATGCCTCTTTAGTAACAGGCGTAAGCCATTTGTTTCAATCTCCAGCGGAGATTCAGCCAGCTTCTAACACTGCTGGAAGTTTCCAGAGGCTGAGTTCTCGGCATAGTTTCAATCTCCAGCGGAGATTCAGCCAGCTTCTAACCCGTCGGCTGTCCTGGTGTGCATCCCACTGCAAGCCGTTTCAATCTCCAGCGGAGATTCAGCCAGCTTCTAACTCCGTCGCTGCGTTTGAGCCGGAGATCGAAGCCCTGTTTCAATCTCCAGCGGAGATTCAGCCAGCTTCTAACCTCTTTCGTTGAATGTTGAACGCCTGAAGTTAGTAGTTTCAATCTCCAGCGGAGATTCAGCCAGCTTCTAACAAGAATAAGAAGTAGGTGGGCAGTTATGAGTGCAGAAGTTTCAATCTCCAGCGGAGATTCAGCCAGCTTCTAACTTTCGGGTGCGTGGGTGGTTGGGACGCCCAATCATCGTTTCAATCTCCAGCGGAGATTCAGCCAGCTTCTAACTCTCCGAGCGGGGGGCGCCTATACAGGTGGATCGGATGTTTCAATCTCCAGCGGAGATTCAGCCAGCTTCTAACGCATCTGCCGCCGCATGCAAGTCATCTTGCGCATTGTTTCAATCTCCAGCGGAGATTCAGCCAGCTTCTAACCTAGAAAGCCGATCCCCCGCTCGCCCCCTGCCGTCAGGTTTCAATCTCCAGCGGAGATTCAGCCAGCTTCTAACCTGGCGCTGGCTGTCCAGCCAGGCATTGACTTTGGCATGCGTTTCAATCTCCAGCGGAGATTCAGCCAGCTTCTAACTAGTGATATGGTCAGTGTCGGGCAGGCTGTGATATAGTTTCAATCTCCAGCGGAGATTCAGCCAGCTTCTAACTGCAACGAGCCTACGAGTGTAATCCCAGAGCTACGGTTTCAATCTCCAGCGGAGATTCAGCCAGCTTCTAACCCACAACGAGAACAGCGCCATCATCCGGCAGCCGACGTTTCAATCTCCAGCGGAGATTCAGCCAGCTTCTAACCCCAGGCCATGGACGACGTATATGGCAATGCAGTAGTTTCAATCTCCAGCGGAGATTCAGCCAGCTTCTAACGGCCATCTACAATTTTGGCAGTTGCCGTGTTTGCACCGTTTCAATCTCCAGCGGAGATTCAGCCAGCTTCTAACCCCTGCCGATAAGCCCCCCATTTGCGGGCCAGGTAAGTTTCAATCTCCAGCGGAGATTCAGCCAGCTTCTAACGAAAATACGGATGATGCGCTGCATATCCGTGATCAGTTTCAATCTCCAGCGGAGATTCAGCCAGCTTCTAACTCCTGGTCGCAGATGACAGCTATGCGTTGGTAGACGAGTTTCAATCTCCAGCGGAGATTCAGCCAGCTTCTAACTGAACACATCCTGCCCCCGCGCCAGGCCACCAAAGAGTTTCAATCTCCAGCGGAGATTCAGCCAGCTTCTAACCCCTGCGCAGCTAGTATAGCACCATAAGCGGGGAGAAACAAGTATTTTCGAGTACCTGCATCTTTTGGGCCTTCTAAGTAGCATTGTCCATGTGCATACCTGCCCATCGAACCCGCTCCAGGCAGGTGAATACGGGCCTGGTACATCTGCGAGCAGCGCCGCCTACGCTGACCACACCTTCACCTGCTCGCAGATACCGGATTCGGATGCTCTGATATGAACAGAGGGGTTCCAGTAAACCTTGCAACTGAGGAAACCTGCAGAATGATGGTAAGTGGTTCTGCCGGGTGCGGGCTTCCCACGGTTTCAACGCGCGCCACACAGCTTTTGCAGAGCGGGTAAAAACGCAGGCTGCCTCCTGACCTCAGAACTTTCTTGAGTTTGGCGCGCAACTCAATCAAGTGCTGCCTGGTAAGCCAGCACTCGAAGAGCGAATACTGCGTCCAGTCGCCATAGCCACAGAGCAGTTTGTGTATCTGAGTCCGCCTTCGATCATCCGAGATGTCATAGGCGACCACGTACAACGTCGTTTCCTGGGATTTCATCGCGCTCACCGCACAATAAAAGGCTGATAGTTGGGCAACTCGCCCAACAGCACCTTGCCAAGCAGGCGCACCTGTAACTCGATACACCGCCGGTAGGTCGTTTTATAGCCAAAATAGGGGTGCTGGATGGTGGTGTTCAGACGTTCTTCCAGCTTTTCCAGGAAGGCTTTTCGGGCGCGGTCCGTCAGCCGCACACTTCCGAACTCGTCAACAAAGTCGCGCTCGTGCAGGGCGTTGGTGTTCAGCATGGTAACAACAACCGGATCGACAACTAAGGGGCGGAACTCTTCGATCACGTCGAGCGCCAGCGCAGGCTTGCCAAAGCCGGGACTATGCAGGTATCCAATGTAGGGATCGAGTCCGACCAGGGTAATCAGTGAGACCGTCTGGTTGGCAAGGATCGTATACCCCAGCGAGAGCAATGCGTTCACCGGATCGCGGGGCGGCCTGCGGTTTCGCCCTATGAATCGCCACGGGTCTTGCAGAACGGTTCCCAACGCAGCAAAGTAGGCGTTGGTTCCCTGCCCCTCACACCCCAATATCTGCCCCAGCCCGTGCATTCGCTTGTCCTGTTCGGGATGCTCGGATGGCTGAAGGCGCAGCAGATCATGCAGCGCGGTTTTGATTTGCCGGGCGGCGGCCCCAGCGGCGCCTTCCTCTCGCTTCCGTTCATAGCGCAGCAGCACTGTGCGCATATTGCGAAGTTTGCCAGCGACAAAGCCAGACGCCAAATGAAAGCGCGTCTGATACTCGTGATAGGCCCGGAACTGCCCAAGGCGCAGGGCGGCGTTCCTGGTGGGGTCAGGCACGACTGAGCCATAGGATCGTCCGTGACTGGTGAGATAATGCACCGCGATACGCCGCTCAAGCAACATCTGAAGAGCAGAGGCGGTCAGGGTGATTTCGCCAAAGACGATCACCTGATCGATCCGAATTAACGGCACGCGCACTTTGCGCTGCTCCCGCGCCAGCGCCTTGTTCGCAGGGATGTTGACAACGAGCGCCTCGCCTTCTTGCTGTACGAGGCTGTAGGGTTCAGTCAGATAGAGCGCGCCCATAAGTTCCTCCACGCCGGTTGTATAGAGAACAGCCGCAGCGCGCGGCTCGCTTTCCGTCCTGGGATCAATCATCCTGTATGCCTCCTGGGGTAGCCAGCATTGCCCGTACCTCATCTGGCAAGCAGAACGGTTCCAGGCTACAGGCTGAGCAGCGCTTGCGTTCCTCGATAGGTGGCGGCGCGGTGAGCTGATCGGCCAGTTGGTGCGCCTGGGCGGCGAGTTCCTCGGTCCAGGCGCGCAGGGCCGGCGTGAACTCAACGGTTTCGCGCCGCTGGTTGGCAAAGGAAAAGATATAGCCTTGAGGAATGTTGACACCCAGGCGCTCCTCCAGGCAGAGCGCCTGCGCGCAGAGTTGGGCGTGGTCATTTTTCCAGCGCCCCAACCGTCCACGCTTGTATTCAATTGGGGCAAGCTGCCCATCGCGCCACTCGACCACATCAATGATGCCCGCCAGAAGCAATCGGTCGCTCCAGACATAGATACGCCGCTGCTGCGTGACATTTTCGCGCCACACTGCGCCGCCCTCGTCGCTGGGGCCATGCAAGAGCCGACCCTCGACCACGTGTTCATTATCCAGCATTTCTGCCTCAACGTACTCATAGTAAAAACGGCGGGGACAATACGCGAGCGCGTTGATGTATGAAAGCGGGATGTAGTCGTCCATTTTTACCTTGTTCCTTACGAGGCAGGCGCCCCAACCTGCCCGCCCTCAGCGGTGTCGGGGGCCGCTTGTGTGACTGCCGCTGCGCGGCGCTCATCAAGCCGCGCCAGGCCCATGCCCTGCGTGGTTTTATAGCCAACTCCCAGGAAGAAGGCCCCGCGCGCCAGCGCGTGGACCAGGCGGCGATCAGCCACCGACCCACGCACCAGATAGGCGCATCGCCCAACACAGCCCACCTGCTGGCTCCTGGCGAACTGGAGCATCTCGGTGCGCAATTGATAGCTGCTGGGCAGCAGGTCCACCCGCTCCAGCAGATCAGTGGGCAGAGGGGTGGAAGCCAGGTCGTTCCAGCGCCGGAGCAGGCTGCCAAACATGGCGGCTGGCTCAGGGAAGATGCCCACGCGCTTGTGGCCGTTGGCATCGGCCCCTTGCGTAAAGGCCGTTGGCGTGACGAAGTGGAGGGTGAGTTCTTCGGCTGGCGCGGCTCCGTCCAGCAGCGAGTCCCAACTAGCTGCGCCAGCCCAGGGATGCGAGCCAGGCGTAACGAGCATATCCTGAAGAGCGAACCGCGCGCTCCCCAGCCGCAGCAGCGGTCTTTCAGTTGGCAGAAAAAGGCGCGCCAGCGGGCCAAAAAGCTCCCCACGCAGGAGAGTGATCCGCAAGAGATAGCTGCTGCCGGGTCGCAGGCGTCGGGCTTCTGTCTGAAGAGTAGCGATGGTAAAGGGCTTGCTGCGCCCCGCGTCGTGGAGCGCCGCTGCCAGCGATGGGTCTGCTTGCTGCATCAGCGCAAGAAAGAGCGCGTGGGCGCGGTGGCCCTGCGTGCGCTCCAACTCGGCTTCGTCCAGAGCCGTCAGCCGCAGGACACAGGCAAACAGATCAGGATTGGCGGGTATAGGCTGCATGGTCGTTCCCTTTCATGGCCGCTTAGATGATAATGGCCGTCTGGCGCTCGTCCTCATCGCGCTGTCGGCTGCGCAGAGACCAGCCATACTGCGCGTCAATGTGGAAGGCGGCGCTGCCAAAGATGGCCTGATAATCAACCGTTTTGCCTCGGCAGGTCACTTGCAGCTTGCGGCTGTAGAATGGAGCCTGGCGCATCACCAGGATAAGCCGGTGAGAAGCCGAATCGCGCACAGCAAGAAAGGGGAGATACTCGCTTTTGATCGCTTCGGCCAGTTCTTGCGGGAGCGGCATGGGAATTGATTCTTTGCCCGACCTCACAGTTTGCAGAGTAAAGCCAGCGCAGGCAACCGGGCGACAGGTGTACAGCTTCTCGAAGACCTGCTCTTCATCCTCAAAATCAAGCGCAAGCGTCAGGTACAGCTTCTCCTCGCGTCGGCCTCTCAGTACGAGAGATACCGCAGCGTCCGAGTCAAGCAGGTGTTGGCGTTCAGGATAGCCCTCCGCAAGCTGGCGAAACTGGTCGGCTGACCGCACATCGTAGTGATAATTCTCCAGAATGTGAAACAGGTCGTAGCTGTTGATCGGCTCGGAAGAAAGCAGGCGTTCAGGATCATAGACGTTGGCCGCTGGGCCAGAAAAAGCGTCGCGGAAGCTGAAGAGCGCCTTCGTCAGATAATATTGCTCGTGAATGAAGCGCGACAGCCTGCGCTCCGCCAGCGACGGCCTGCGTTTGAGGAAAGCGATTTCCTGCTCAAAGGAGCGGCTCTCGCTCACTTCTCCCGTCTGGTCAAACCACTCGCTGAACCGTTGCAGGTGCTTGCGCAAGGTATAGTCGCTGGGAGGCAGCCAGCGCTGATTGCGCTGGCGCTCCTGCACAAACTGCTCGTTGTCTCGGAAAACCTCGAATCCGTAACGCAGGCCCGGCAGTTTGCGCTTGCTGTGGGGAGCCAGGGCGCTGCGCATCTCCTTAAAGAGGGACTCAAGCTGTTCCTCGCGGCCATCAGCCTGTTCGCGCCTGGTGTGCAGCGCGATGGGGAAGAACGTTTCGATCATGCCATAGACGCTGATATAGCGAAAGAGGCGATGCTTTGCGGGCAGCTCCGGCAGCGCGCGGAGCAGGGCGCTGAAATCCGGGCGGCTCATCTCCTGCCCATCGTGCTGCTGCAACGCCCGGGCGGCCTCTTCTGGCAAGAAGGCGATGGCCTGGCCGGGATAATCGGTCACATCCCGCCCCAGCACGCGGCCAGCGCGCCCCAGGCGCTGAATCGCTTCATCATGAAAGCGCGCATCGAAGAGAATCACATCAATGGGCTGGCGTCTGGGTGTTTTCTCCGGGCGGTCAAAGTTATAGCCAATATCCACTGTTGGCGTTGCCAGGATAAAGGGGTTCTTGATGGCTGCCAGCCGCTTCTCTTCTGGCTCCGGTCCGGTGATGCGCCCGGCCTCTAGTCCCTGCCGCTGTAGATGACTATAGACCTCGTTGATCTTGCGCAGCGAACTGCTGATGATAGCGGTGTCCAGCCCTCGCGCTTTCCAGTCGGCAAGCTGGGTACTGTGCTGCCTGATCCACTCTGGCAGGGCGTCGGATAGTATTTCTACTTCCAGGGGCGCGAGGGCGGGGATACGCTGGTAGTCCTCGCTTTCGGGTGGCTCGTTCTCCGGCGCGATCTGAGTCCAACGCTCGCCAAAGAGGTTATCCAGATATTGCCGTAGCTCGTCGGTGGGCGTGGCCGAAAGCAGACAAATCTTGCGGCCTGCCCGCTCGAAGTAGCCCCACTTTTTCGAGAGCAGGAAAAAGAAGAGAAAAGAGACAAGCTGCCTGCTGTCGTAATAGTGAAACTCGTCAATGATGATATAGGTAAACGCCGTGACGATGGCGGCGAAGACGTTGCGCTGGTCAACTGGACGGTATTGGTAGAGCAGCGCGTAGTGGAAAATATCCGGGTTGACGACCATGATGAGCGGCTTTTTGCTTTGATCCGCAGTATCGGCGCTGAACTCGCGTGGATTTTCGATGAGGCGATAGAGCAGTTCGCCTTTGCGCAGATGATAGCCCGGCTTCAACTGGTTGAGCGTCGCGGCGGTGACGGTCTGGACCTGATAGCGCAGGCCCTCATTCTGCACGAAGTCGCTAATATCGTTGGCATGCTGCTCTAGTAGGGCGTTGGTGGGCGCGATAACCAGCACATTCTTATTGTGCTGCATGGCGGGATCCAGCAGGTACATCAGCCCGGCAATGGTCTTGCCCGCGCCAGTGTTGTAGGTGTTCATCACCAGATCGCGCGTCTGAAGGGCTTCTGGCGTGCGTATCTGGTGGTAGAGCAGGGGCCGTCCATCGCGCCGCTTAAAGAGCGGATGCGGGGGCGCGAGTTTCTCTTCGTGAGCCTGGAGCCTGATCTTCATAAGAGAGTCCTTTCCTGGGCAGGTGGGGGAAAGCAGCCCTGCTTTCCCCCGCCACGCGTGTTTGTTCACACGCCGAAGGCCATCCGCGCCGGGAGATAGCGGTCACGGTCAATGCGATAGCACGCGCCGGAGCAGCGCAGATTTTTGATGAGCGGCGTTGGGGGTACATTGATCGTGTCCCAGAACGTCATAGCCAGTTCCGCTGGCAGATCGGCTGGGTTCAGCAGGAAGCCAATAGTGACGTTTTCCGCATGGACCAGCTCGAAGGCAACCGGCTCGGCGGTCACTCTGGCCTTACTCATAAACTTACCCAGCCGAATATAGCGTGGGATAGTGATGTCCTGCTCGCTGATGACATAGCAAAGCGCAACGTTGCCAAGCGCCAGATAGCGGATGCGCCCATGCTGGGGCCGATTCTCTACACCGAGCTTGCGGCCTTTCTCGCCAGGGCGCTCGATGATATACCAGGCGCCCATTGCTCCTTCTGCCCATGCGCCATCTGGCCGCGTGACCAGCAGATTATTTCCCATCGCGTACCAGTAAGTATCGGTCTGCGCGTTGAATTCGCCGACGGTGAAGCGCGGCGCGCCCTGGATGGTGGCCGGTGTGACATACAGGCCGCGCTGATTGAGGCCGCCCAGGTCTTCGCGGTAACGCGGCGAGCCAGCGGTCCGATAGGGCGCCTGGCAGAAACCAAACGCATAGGCCAGGGCATAGTTGCCGATCAGCGGCTCGGTCTGATAGATGGCGCTGACCTCCCGGCTGCTAAAGAAAGTTGGCTCCATCAGTTCGAGCGCGCAGCGATAGATATGGGGCATTGTCGTCCCCTCTCTAAGCTCGTGGGCCGTAGCTCGCGGTCATCTGGCGCAGCATGCTTTCAAGCGCCGACTCGTCGGAATAGAGCGCGACGATCTCGCGCCGGAGGTCGTTCACTTCCTCTTCGGAGAGCGCAACAAACCGTCCCGGCAGGTCACGCAGCAAGCCAGTAGTCGCTTCGCGCACAGCGCGCTCGGCCTGGCTTGGGTGCAGCGGAAAGTCGAGGTCTTTACCATCGCCCAGCACATCAAAGACGGTCTGCGTCAGTTCCAGATTAGAGAAGAGTTCGCAATCGCTGAAGACGACGCCCGCCAGGATATTCTCTATCTTGCCGATGCGCGAGGAAATCGCGCCATAGCGCGCTGAGCGGAACAGGTTGCCAAGCGTGTAGCGCAGTTCGTCGGGCGTGACATCCTTCAGGGTTTCGATGTCGATGAAGAGCGATTCCGGGCGGATATATTCGTCAGTATTGATGCTGGTTGAGCGCTTCCCGGTATCACGATCATACATGGTGCTGCTGTCGAAGAGGGCGTTGAACTGGCGCTGCCCGGTGATCGTCTCGGCGGAGTGCAAACTAAAGGCATCGTCGGTGATGACCCGCGAGCGCTGCGAGCCACCGCCTCCAGCGGCATAGCCATAGAGCATACAATCAACGCACCATTCGCATGGGGTGTTGGTGTTGAGCGTACAGACACGATCATTTTTGCCTTTGAGCAGGTTATAGCGACGCAGCAGTTCGCGCCCGGTGCGGCGTTCGACTGCCGTTTGTTTGCGCTTGCTGATGACGATGCGCGGAATAGGTGGCTGGCCTTCACGATGCTGGCGTCCGGCAAAGACGAATTCGCGGTTGAGCGGTTCGCCGCTGCCTTCAGTGCGGAAGATGGCTTCTGATTCCACTTTGCGCACCAGCAGCAGGCTGACAAAGCGCCCCTGGGGCGAGTTGCTATAGGTGGCTGGCAGATGGGCGCTGTAGCGATCAATGATGCTCATGGTTGCGGTGTATCCTTCCTGTTCACTATCCACTACTCAACTATTCCTGACTCCAACACTTCCTCGGAGTCAGGTTCGTCTGGCTCATCGATGATGGAATCTTCTGGCAGGTTTTCGCCCTTGTGCGGGATGCGCTCCCAGATATAGAAGAGATAGGCGGAGCGCAGCCGACGCTCATCGTTGAGGAATAAGGCTTTGTTCCTGTCGTAGACGCCGCCATACAACCCATCAAAGAAAGTGTCCACAAATGCTCTGATGGCCTCGCGTTTGCGCGCGCCGGGCTTGTATCCCTCCTTCGCGGTACGCTTGAGGTACTCGAAGATTTCCATGTTGATGGTGGCGCGGATCGCCGCTTCATCGAAGGCTTTGCTGGGATGGCTGAGTTGATTCAGGCATTCGTTGAAGGGTACCATGAGCGAATGCTTCTCCAGCGAGCGCCCGCGCAGCCCGCCTGCCCAGGCAATGGTTGCCAGTTGTTGTAACTGGTCGCTGACCGATGCCACTTTCTGTCCTCCTTTCGTGGCTTTCGCCAATTGCTCCAGCGCCGGGAGCAAGATACGCGCTTCCTTGATGCGGGTGAAGATTTGCTGCCCCTTGGAAAACGAGCGCTGCTCGCTCATCCGGTTGTCTAGCAGCCGTTCGGCGACATAGAAGACCTCCAGTGGATGCGTGGTGAGCGCCCGCGCCAGTTCGATAACCGGGTTGCGTTTATCTTTGATACTATTGAGGTGTTTGCGCAAGGTCATGATGGCTTTCATGCGTTCCCAGAGCGGTTCCAGGTTCCCCGGTTGGTCGCCGTCCTGATAGGCGGAAAAGTTGACATCCTCAGTCAGCCCTTGCATGCTGAGCGGTTGCAGGTCGAGGTAGAGGTCGCGGAAGTCGTCTTTTCGCAGCGGCGGTATTGGCGATTCGCTGACCAACGCTTTCAAGCCGCGATGACGCTGGAGCAGCAGGGCCATCTGAAGCACATACAGAAACCGCTCGGTGTCGTTGTCGCCGGGTGGATTGATGGGTTCGATGATGAGGTTGCCGATGGTTTCTGAGTAATTGGGGAGATAGAGGCCGTTGACGTGCGGTTTCCCAGCTTTCGTCTGCGTCAGGAATTGCAGTTCTGGGGGCGCTTCCTTGGGGGCGTATTGGGCAATATAGTCTTCGGGGCGCAGAAAGAACGCCTGGGCGGTTGCATCCATCTTCCTGTCGCGCTGTACATTGGCGCGTACTCCTTCGATGAAGGCGGCGGGCAAAAACGAGTAGGGATACAGATGCAGATAGAAGATATGTTCGCCGCGCACTTCCTGGAAGGCGAGCTTTTCAACAAGGAACTGGACCTGACACAGTGCGCAGATATATTTCTTGGGTTCGCCGGGTCCACCAGCCAGCCGATTAGAGAATGTGTTGACACTGATCTCCGAGCGCACATCAGACTTCATCCAGGGTTCGGTTGGGAACCAGGCACTGCACTGCACACACTGGCGGTGCTGGTTGGTGGTGTATTGCTTGAGGTAGTGCTGGAAATTGGGCCGCTCCTCTTGCGCGGGGGAGCCGAACTGCGCGGTCTGCTGCACATACTCCACGAAGAGCGGGATGCGCGGGTCGGCGTTCTGGCGCTGGCCCAGCAAGGCGGAGCCATCAGCGATGATGCGCTCCCAGATGTCGCCGGTGGAAAGTGCCACGTCGTTGATGACGACATAGGCGCGGTCCAGGCGAGGGTCGAATGCTTCATAGCCTGCGCGCTGATCCTGGGGAAGCTGGAAAAGATCATAAAGGCGCGCCCAGGGGTCGGCCACAGCGGCGCTGAAATGCTCGTTCAGAAAAATATAGTAGGTGCGTATAGCCTCAGCGGCGCGCAGGCGGTCAGCCGCGTCGGGTACGAAGGTTGGATTTGCCAGCAGCGCGGCGGTGGCGGCCTGGCGCGGATCGTTGGCTGGGATGTCGGCTAGCCGCCGCTCGGCACGGGCCTGCGCCTTCTGGCGCAGTTCGGTGGCATCGAGCCGCCGCCGTTCGATGATGCTGCGGGCGGCTTGCATGAGATCGCTGAAGGGGATGCCTAGCTCCAGGCATTTTTCGTTGATGCGAATGCCCAGAGGCCGGACTTCGATAAAGTCTTCGAAGCGCGCTCTGGTCATGGCCTGAATGGCGCTGGTAATTCGCCCGGCCATATCGGCAAGCATGGCGTCATCAACGATGATGCTGGAGCCGCGCTTGACGAGATAGGCGATGCCTTCAGGATAGAGCAGCAGCGGCATGGCCTGACATCGCTCCTGAAGCGTCTGGCTGATGTTGTTGTGGATGATGTTGGTGAGCAAGCCACGATGCTCGGTGAGACGATGAGTAAAGAACTCGTACTGCGTATCGTCGCAGGCCATGTTGAATTCGGAGAGGAACTTGTCTTTGTGGCCGCGCCACTCATCCAGCGTCTGGGAGAGGTCAAGGTTGTCGGCGGAACGGATGAGGTGGATGAGTACCTTCAGCCGCTCAAGCGACAACCCGAATAGATGCGCGCGCGTCAGGTCCAGCCGCGCTACATCATAGTTGCTGTGCCCAGGATGGGCAAGGATCAATTCGACAATATCTTGAAGATAATGGAGGTAGCCTGGAAAGAATTCGTTCAGCCGAAACTCACTAATGAATCGTTCGACGTTCTCCGGGGTGGCAATTTCGACAAAGTTTTTGCGCGGCCATGTATCGAGCTTGTTGATGTCGTGAAGGGTGAAGGCGGTGAAGAGGGTGCGCATTTCGGTGTCGTCAAGGGCGACCAGGCTGCATAATTGGTTTAGGGTGAGGATGCCATCGAGGATATGGGTATAGAGCGATTCCCCCGCTTTTTTGCCGTATTGGGCAAGCGCTTTGTAGCGGCGGAATGGTCCTTTGGCAACGGTTTCGAGATAGTCCTGAAGCAGCGATTGCCCTTCAGCGTCTATCTGGAAGTAGTCGGAAAACGAGTAGCCATCCATAGTGTCGCGCTCCTCAGTATTGAACTACCGGCGCCTCAACCACTCTCTCGCGCTTGCCGGTCTCTGATACAAGTGTAGCAGACGCATCCGACATATTCTGTCGGATGCAAAGCGGAGATCAGGACTTCTTGCTTAGTATACCGAGCGATGCAAGAGGCTGAGAATCGTCCAAGAATGCGGAAAATTATAACGAATGTGATTCGTTCGCTGCCAGCATCGCTCTCAATGTGGCGAGGTATTTTTCTTTGAGCCAGGCTGGTTCGACGATCACGGCGTTTTCCGCGTAGGCCAAAAGCGTGCGGATGATCCAGAAGTCGCTGCGGCCTTGCGCCGTAATATAAGCCCATTCTCCGTTCGGTTCTTCTTTGGTAGAATGGTCAAGGATGATAAAGCGTTCGCTGACACCATGCTCAACGAAGCGCGCTGGAAGGCGATAGGTGAAGGTGATGAGCCGACGTGACTTTATGCCTGGGATAAGGGTGTGGAGGCGCTGTGGGCTGTTCTCGTTTTCGATGATGCGATCAATGCGGAACTCTTGCGTATATCCCCAGCGATAGCTGTAGGCAATCAGATAAAAGTGATTGTGGAAGTATTCAATTTCATACGGATCAAGCGGGTCATGGCGCACCACAGACTGAGAGGTGACTGATTGATAATCAAAGGCGATTTGATGACGGTTGGAGATGCTTTCTTCTAGCCAGAGGATCAGCTTTTCATAGGGGCGATAGTCTATGGCTGTGTGGAGGGGCACACGCAGCGCAGGACGCCGGAGATAGACCCGACGCTGTGTTTCAGGGAGGGAGGCGGTGAGACGTTCGAGGAGTTGCTGTATTCTGCCGGAATGGGGAACTGGCGCTCCGAATGTTTCTCGAATTAAGGCGAGCGTGTTCAGTTCTTCGTTACTAAAGGGTGGAATCGGCCAGCCGATGAGGGTGAATGTGATAGGTTTGCCGCTCTCCTGGATGAGAAACCCAAGCTGCCGAAGCGCACGAACATCACGGATGGTGCGCATCAGTCCGCTGGCGCCTGCTGGCTGGGTTTCAGGCGAGATTGTTTCACAAAGCTTGCGTGCGGTGGTGGGCTGCCGCTGCAACAGGTGAAGTGTTTTGACAAGCCGAGGAATGAGGGCGTAGGGCGATTCATTGAGTGACATAGCTGTGCTGGCCTCCTTATCACTCGCCTGGTAGGGTTCCCTCTTTTTATCATGCGGCGCTTGTCAAGTGGCGCTGTGGTGTAAACTCCTTGGCCTGCGAGCAGGTGAAGCTGTGGGCATCATATGCGCTGCTGCTCGCAGATGTACCAGGCCCGTATTCACCTGCCTGGAGCGGGTTCGATGGGCAGGTATGCAGATGGACAATGGTACTTAAGAAGGCCCAAAAGATACAGGTACTCGAAAATACTTGTTTCTCCCCGCTTATGGTGCTATACTAGCTGCGCAGAGTTAGAAGCTGGCTGAATCTCCGCTGGAGATTGAAACACGCTGCGACGAATAGCGACGCTGCGACGCCTGCGACGACAAGTTAGAAGCTGGCTGAATCTCCGCTGGAGATTGAAACAGTATGGTCTCAATTTGACAACAGCATCAACGAAGAGTTAGAAGCTGGCTGAATCTCCGCTGGAGATTGAAACTCAGGTTCTACCTGGAGTACAAAAGCGCACAGATGAAGTTAGAAGCTGGCTGAATCTCCGCTGGAGATTGAAACT